>JAMWDE010000002.1:0-19713 GCA_023818905.1 Candidatus Omnitrophota bacterium
TAATCTGAAGTTGAATTTTGTCTCAGGTACTCTGTATGCAAGTCAGCTTAGCCAACTCTGGACAGAGGTAACCTACGATGGCAAGACTGAATACTGGAAACTCCATCCTTCTATGTTAACGACTGATGGAAAAAGTATTGTTATGATATTTAGCGATACCTTCGCCGGTAAAACACTACGTATAAGGTTTTATGCCTTTGACCTTTATGGCAAACAGACGCAATTCACAAATTATATAGATATTTATGTCCGCTAAATCTTAAGTAAAAATTCCCTACTAAACAAATAAATAAATACCCTAAACTTTCTTTCCTATATTTTTCAATACCTCCAAAATCACTTATATATTATATATTCTTATATTTATAGCAATTATTTTTGACAAAATATCGTTTCACTGTTATGATATGTTTATGTTAAAAGGCCTTTTAAATGGCTTGATTGATGTTATCTTTCCGCGCGCCTGTATAATATGCAAAACCAAACTAAAGGATGTGGCATCTATAGATAATATAATCTGTGTTACCTGTTGGACAAAGATTAAGAAAAATATGCCTCCATTTTGTTTCCACTGTGGTAGACACATGGAAATAACCCCATTTACAAAAAACATCTGCTCAAGCTGTATGAGGAGTAATCTGCATTTTGACCGCGCTTTCAGTCCTTGTGTATATGAAGGAGTAATCAAAGATTTAATCCATAAATTTAAATATAAAAATAAAGACTACTTAGGACATCTTTTAAGTAGACCTATGATTGAGTTCATCAAGGAATACAATATAGACCTGGGCATGATAGATTTGATTATACCCATACCTTTACACAGAACCAAACTGAGAGAAAGGGAATTTAACCAAGCGTTGATTCTGTCTAATTATCTAGCCAAAGAATTCAACAGGACTGTGTCAACTGGTATCTTGGTAAAAAAACGTTATACAAAAACACAGACCGAACTAAGAGAAGAAAAACGTTTTTTGAACGTAAAGGATAGTTTCTGTGTAATCAAACCAGATACAGTAAAACAAAAAAATATCCTGTTAATAGACGATGTCTTAACTACAGGCGCCACTGCCTCTGAGGCGGCTTATGCCCTAAAGGATGCAGGCGCACATCTTGTATTTGTTATGACCTTGGCTAATTAAAATGAGAATCCTACGTAACTATTTTCTCAAGGAGTTTATCGGTCCTCTCTTCTATGCCTTGGGCGTGCTTACCTTTGTGATGCTTTTAGTGAACTTAGCAAAGATAGCGCAGTTAGTAATAAACAAAGGTGTGGATATGTATAGTGTAAGTAAGCTATTTCTGTTTATGATACCATCTTTGTTAAAATACACATTACCTGTAGCAACGCTGGTAGCCGTGCTTTTATCTTTGGGAAGATTGTCCAGTGATAATGAGATTGCGGCAATAAGAGCCAGCGGTGTAAACTTGCTCAACCTGATTATACCTTTAGTTGTGGTTGCTTTGATCTTTAGTTTAGTCTTGGTTATATTCAACGATAGACTTATACCTTATACACATTTTGCCTCTAGAAAAACTCTGCTTGAGGTAGGCATAAAAAATCCCACTGCCTATCTTGAGCCAGGAGTATTTATTAACTCCTTCCAGAATTATGTCTTATTTATCTATCATATAGAAGATAACAAACTCTTTAATGTGCGCATATACGAACCACAGGGAAATAGACCTACCCGTACCATCGTTGCCAAGCGTGGGGAATTCATCTCTATCCCAGAAAAAAATATGGTAAAATTAAAACTCATGGACGGGACAACCGATGAGCCTGACCCGCAAAACCCAAACAATTTCTACAAATTGAACTTTAAAACCTATTTTATGAACCTGAACCTTAACTTAGATAAGAATAGAGATAAGATTGAAAAGAAACCTAAGGATATGACTATCCAAGAACTAAATCAAGAAATCATAAGACTCAAAAAAGAAAATATAGATCCTACTCCCCTCCTCATACATGTACATGAAAAGATAGCCCTGGCATTCTCCTGCCTGGTGTTTATGCTTGTGGGGATACCTTTGGCGGTTATGGTAAGACGTAGAGAACGTTCTATTAACTTCGGAATTGCTTTCCTTATAGTGGGCATATACTATCTTCTACTTATCAGTTCTGAGGCGCTTAGTTTAGAAGGTCACCTCACGCCTGCTTTAGCAATGTGGTTACCCAACATTATCTTTACTAGTATTGGCTTATTGTTAACCTGGAGAGTATGCGTATATTAGACCGCTACATATTAAAATCGGTATTGGCGGTTTTTTTTACCTGTCTTTTTGTCTTTCTGCTTTTATATATTGTTATTGATGTATTAGCGCATTTAGAAGATATTCTAAAACAGAGGCTTGAATCTCCAGTCATTGTCAACTACTATTTGGCTTACCTGCCCATTATCCTTGTCCAGATAAGCCCCATCTGTTGTCTCTTGGCAACGCTATATACCTACGGACGACTCAGCCACAATAACGAAATCATTGCCCTGCGTTCAGCTGGTCTGAGTGTATTACAGATAACTAGAACTGTAATCGTATTTGGCATTATTGTCAGTGTGTTTATGTTCTGGATAAATGAAATATTTGTACCTAATTCTTACTATCTGACACAAAAGATTAAAGAAAAGATGGAAAGTGGCAGAAAGAAAATGCAAAGTAAAACTCAACAAATTATAAGTAATGTCTCTATGTATGGTTTAAAAAATAGGCTGTTTTTTATCAATAGATTTTACATTGCAGATAATACCATGGAAGACATTGTAATCTTAGAGCATAACTCCCAGCAGGATATAACCAAAAAGATTATTGCAAACAGGGGGGTGTATCGGAATGGCATATGGAAATTCTATCAGAGTATCACCTATGAATTTAATAAGGAGGGTCAAATCATAGGCAGTCCTCATTATTTTGAAGAGGAGATTATGGATATTCCAGAGACACCTGCAGAATTTCTAAAACAGAGACAGAGTACTGAATTTATGTCTACTGAAGAACTAAAGGAGTATATACAAAAACTTTCTAGTAGTGGTGCTGTAGGTATAGTGAGAAACTTAAAAGTAAACCTTTACAAAAGATTTATTGACCCATTTACCAATATTATCATTATTATCTTAGGAATACCCTTTTCGCTTAGAACCGTGCGTAAGGCTACAGGGTTAGCATCTATAGGTATGTCTATAATATTAGGGTTTTCCTACTATATACTAAACGCAATAAGTACTGCATTGGGATTCTCAGGTATATTGAATCCACTTCTATCTGCCTGTTTAAGTCATGTCCTTGCCTTAATCTTAGGGATCTACCTACTAAATACTGCCACCTAAAATCTGCTTATAAAATATCGGCAGGTAGTCTTGCTTGCTGCAGATTGGTAATAAAATAATAACGCCCTAAAAGACTCTCTTAATCCGAAATATATATCCTAGGTATACGACTGCCTAAACCACAGACAATCTCATAAGGAATAGTACCAGAAAGCCTCGCTAGTTCCTCTGCAGTGATTTTATATTTGCCTTGAGAACCGATAAGCACTGCTTCATCTTCTATCTTTACGGGATAACTTCCCACATCTACCATAATCTGGTCCATACATATCCTGCCACTGATTCTAAAACGTTTTGAATTAATTAAAACTGGTGCCTGATTTGAAAGATTGCGTGGATAACCATCACCATAGCCTATAGGTAGAGTTACAACTGTAGTCTGTCTTTTAGTGGTATAAGTGCGACCATAACTTATGCCATAACCTTTAGGTAGGTGTTTAATGTAAGCGACCTTCGTCTTTAGACTTAACACAGGTTTTAATTTTAGGTTAAGGCCGTCTTTGGGATAAAGACCGTAAAGAATCAATCCCGGCCTTACCATGTTAAAATGGCTCTCTTTGTAATCAACTATACCTAAACTGTTAGCAGCGTGAAATAAAGGGATATGAAACCCTGCTTTCTTTAGATGAGAAATCAATCCTTTAATAAGGTGTATTTGATGTAAAGTAAAGTCCCGGTCTATATCTGCACAGGGAAAATGCGTGAATACGCCTTCAATATTTATATTTCTTAGACGATGGACATCAGATATGAATCTGAACGCATCCTTAAAGAGTATACCTATCCTACCCATACCTGTATCAACCTTTATATGCACTTTAATACGACGCGATTCCTTTTGAGAAACCTTGTTTAAGGCATAGGCAAAATCCCAGCTGCATAAGGTAGGGGTGATGTTATATCTGATGATGGGCAAAATCTCTTTATTTGAACTTACACCTAAAACTAAAATGGGTATTCTTATATGCGCTTTTCTCAATCTTATAGCCTCATCCACTGATGCAACCCCCAAGTAATCTAAACCACATTCCACAAGTTTTTTAGATACAGGAATCAACCCATGACCATAGGCATCGGCTTTGACACAGGCCATAATTTTAACCCCAGAAGCAACAAGCCTTTTTATCTGATTGAAATTATAGACGAGGTTTCCTAAATTAATTTCAGCCCATGTGGGCCTATACCCGATAAATTTAGTTTTATTCATATCTTAACAAAAACATATGGGTTTATATCAATAGTTTAAAAACATAAGTATATTGTCTTAAAACCACTAAATCATTTAATTTATTATCTTAATCTGACATTCTTTGGGATAAAGATACAAAGGCTCAATTTTGAAAGCAGAGCTTATTTTTTTATCCTGTATCCTCTCCAATGCTAAGATAATCAGATTGTCTGGCCTTGGATACCAATAATCTCTATCTAAGATAATCACACCTCTTATGTTTCTGATTATATTATCCTTATACAAATCAACTGCATCACCCAAAACTATATCTACTCCCTTGGCCCTTTTATAAAAATCATGTTCCGTCAAAAGCATATAGGGAGTTACTCTTCTTAATCTACCTTTTAGATTTTTATAAATACTACAGTAAACAAGATTCCTTTTGGCATCCAGGATAGGCGCAATCACTGCACCATAAAACGAAATGGCGTTTCTGGCTATTGTATCAAGGCTACTGATGCCTACAACTGGTTTATCCAAAGACCAGGCAAATCCTTTTATGGTTGCTAGACCAATGCGTATCCCAGTAAAAGAGCCTGGCCCCACACTACAGACAAAGTAATCTATATCCTTTGGCTGCCAACCCAAAACAGCCAAGATTCTTTTGATGGTAGGCATCAACACCCCCTCCAACAACTTACCTGAATGGAGACTGTAGGTATAAATCCTTAGATTATCGCAGATACCGATATTCATAAACTGCGTAGTGGTATCAATGCCTAATATCTTCATATATCTTTTTGGTGAGTTCTCTATAACGCTGACCGAATGCATTAAACTCAATTAACCTCTGACCTTCTGTCTTGATAGATAGCTCTATCTTTAGGTATTCTTTGGGTAACACGTACTTTAGTCTGTCTGCCCACTCTATCACTGTAACTGCTTCATTATAGAAAAACTCTTCGTAACCTAAATCAAGGATATCCATAGGGCTTTTTAGGCGGTAGAGGTCAAAATGGTACAATGGTATCTTTGCTTGATTATACTGACGTATCAGCACAAATGTAGGACTGATGATCCGATCTTTTTCTATACCCAAACCAGAAGCGATGCCTTTGGTCAGAACCGTCTTTCCAGAACCCAATTGACCAAATAAACAAATGATATCTCCTTTTACTAGCTCTTTGGAGATCTTCCTGCCGATATGCAAAGTCTGATTTACTGAATAAGAGATTATCGTCATCGTGGGAAAATCAAAAATGCTGCAATCCCCTTATCGCAAGCTGTTTTTTTCGATTATCTTTGTCTATCAATATTAAGCCATAATTTTTTTTCACAATCTCACCGATAGGACTAAAGATAGGTAATCTTTTCCTGAGAAGTCTTTTGGCTTCTTTGTTAGACAAGCTAAAGAGTAACTCAAAGTCCTCTCCCCTATATAAAATATCCTTTAGGTTATGAATGTATCTAGCCTGAGGTAGTAATGTCTCGTAAATAACCGCTCCCACCCTACTTTCCTCTAAAATATGGCTTAGGTCCTGTATCAATCCATCTGAGATATCAATCATGGCATTGATTTTAAAGTTTCTCACCAAAAATCTTGCCTCTTTTATGCGAGGCTGAAATCTCAGATGTCCTCCCAGGTGTGAGTCTCCCAATGTCCCGGTTACAAATATAATATCTCCCACCCTGGCTCCATTTCTTAACACCAAGTATCTCTTCTCTACCCAACCCAAAACACTTGTATTGATGAAAAGTCTTTCTGCTCGGCTAAGATCTCCTCCAATAAGGTTCAACTCATATCTCTTAGCCAAATCCCGTATCCCCTTATATAAACTATCCACAAACTCAACTGTATATCTTTTCGGCAGCCCCAAGGAGACCAAGGCATAGCGTGGAATACCGGCGCAGGCAGCGATATCACTTAATGAAACTGCCAACGATTTTCTACCAATCAGATACGGTTTATCTTTACGAACAAAATCCACTCCTTCAACTATCGTATCGCAGGTAGCCAACAGATATCTTCCCTTATCGAATTTTAAAACCGCGCAATCATCACCACTACCCTTAATGACTGAAGAATCAGTCTTTATCATTTTTCTTATCCTGTCTATTAAACCAAATTCTCCAAGCTTATCTAAACGCATCTTTCTTCTTTAAAACTTCTAAAATATTTTTATGATAAGGCGGACTTATAATGCCTCTCTCAGTAACAATAGCGGTAATAAGTTTATATGGTGTCACATCAAAAGCAGGGTTAAATACCTTTATACCAGAGACAGCAATGGGTTTTTTAAAAAATAATCTGATAACCTCAAAATCAGGGCGTTTCTCAATAGGAATATCCTTTCCATTTTTGGTATCGAGGTCAAAGGTTGAAGTAGGTGCAGCCACATAGAAAGGGATTTTATGATACTTGGCCAAAACTGCTAGATTATAGGTTCCGACCTTGTTGGCAATATCTCCATTAGAAGCAATTCTATCTGCGCCAGTGATTATCTTATCTATGTTACCAGCCTTTATCAAGGTTGCTGCCATAGCATCACAGATAAGGGTAGTATCAATACCCCTTCTCTTCAGTTCCCAGGTAGTTAGGCGTGCACCTTGTAATAGGGGCCTGGTTTCACAGACAAAAACCTTTATCCGTTTCTTTCTCTTATAGGCGCAATAAATTACTCCCAGAGCTGTACCATAGTCAATAGTGGCAAGGATACCAGCATTACAGATAGTCAATATCCTATCTTTATCCCTAATCAATGTCTGGCCATAAATACTTAGTTTGCGACAAGTAAGTTTTTCTTCCTGAATTATCCTCTTTGCCTCTTGGTAAAGTAATCTCTTTAATTTCTCTACAGATTTCTCTTTATGATTTAAGACTACTGTCCTCATCCTCTCCGATGCCCAGAAGATATTGCGGGCAGTAGGACGGCAAGAACCTATATAATTAATCACCTGCCCTAACTCTTTCATAAATTCATCAAATTGTCTTGCACGAGAATCCTTTAATCCTAAATAGACACCTAACGCCGCAGCCGCTCCCAAAGCCGGAGCCCCCCTGATTTTCATCATCCGGATAGCCTGCCAGAGAGAAACCAGATCTCTGATATACAGATATTGTAATTTATTAGGCAATTTTGTCTGGTCAATAATCTTTATAGCATCATTCTGCCACTGAATGGTTTGTATATACATAATCACAATCCCAGTATCTTAGCAAAGAGACTCTTCTTTATCCTTATAGCGGAGGTAGGACAGACCTCCTGACAACAAAAGCAGGATAGGCATCTTGAATAATCAATTACTATGTGCCCATCTTTCAGGCGTATCGTTTTCTCAGGACAACTCTTTACACAAGCTTGACAAAGAATGCAGTTCTGTTGAATAAGTTTAGGATAAAAACGTATAAAACCTTTGGCTATTTCCATCAGCGCAGGAGGAATCTTTTTGGTAATGGAGGTAGAAGGTAACAAAAATGGCTCACCTATTATATCCTCTAATCTCTCGCCCAAGATTTCTATATAATTAAGATCTGCAATACCCAATCCCCTTTCTGCTGCCTGACGTGTGGTAGGTATGTCCTGTGGTTTTAAACCCATAATAGTAGCCAAGATACTATCTATAGCCACTCCATCAGAACCTACTAGAATCAAACCCAAAGAACGCAATCTTCCGTTGGTAGCCGGACCATCTGCCTCCATAGCCACCACACCATCTACTACTGTAAGGCAGGGTTTTGTTTCGGCATAGATATCTACCAACACATGAGAAAAGTCTTCCTGACCAATATATTTTTTGTGCAACTGGGTTTTATAAGGTGCAGAAACTAAACCAAAGAGATTCTTTATGGCTCCGGTCAAGATAGTTAAATCATGGGTCTTAAACTTAGGCACAGATACCAGATATTCACAGGTATCCAGCCAGGTAGTTAAAGGAAAACCTCTGTGCCAACGATGTTTATGAAACTTTATCAATTCCACCTGCTCCTCTTCTGCTAAATCTTTTATGCCTGAACGTTTGTATACCTCATCTACATCCTCGGCATAACCTCCCCAGATACTCGGCCCATCTCCAATGAATATCTTACAATCTATCTCTTTTAGTACCCTTATAATTGCACGCACGACCTCAGGATGGGTGGTTATGCCAAACTGTGGCTCTTTTGCCATCAAAAGGTTTGGCTTGACCAAAACAGAACTACCATAAGGTATAAAGTTAGTTATGCCTCCTAACAGCTCAATCGCCTTCTGGGTCGCCTTCCATACTAAATCTGTCTCATAATTAGGACATCTTACAATGGATACCTGGGTCTTCATCTCAAACCAAAGAATCCTCTGGTATTTTCAGTAGTAATGTAACCTAGCCGTTGGATATCAATCTGCCTGATGCGTGCTATCTCCTCTGCCAAGTATTTTACATAACTGGGTTCGTTCCTCTTTCCCCGCAACCCTTCAGGAGGAAGAAAAGGGGCGTCTGTCTCCAATAAAAGCCTATCCAGAGGAACCATCTTTAGTAGGTTGCGCAAATTCTCTGCCTTCCTGTAGGTAAGGTTACAGGTGAATGAAATATAAAATCCTAAATCCAGACACTCTTTTAAAAAATCCTGATTACCAGAAAAACAATGCACTACCGCCTTTAATGGCTGAAACTGCTTTAATACATCTAAAGTCTCTTTATGTGCCAAGCGGTTATGTATGACCAGGGGCAGATTCATATCCTTAGCTAATCTGATTAGATTGACAAATAATTTTTTTTGATTATCTGGTTTAGAATAATTCTTAAAGAAATCAAGCCCTATCTCTCCTATCGCCACCACCTTATCACTACCTGCTAATTCGCTCAAAGAATTCAACTCATCTTTACCTACCGAATCTGCCTGATGTGGATGTATGCCCACCGTGGCATAGATAAAATCATATCTTTTGGATAATTCTATAGATTTATTCGAACCTTCTAAACTTGAGCCTACATTAATCATATAAACTATATTTGCCTGCCTGGCTCTGTCAATCACCTCGTCTCTATCCATATCAAAATCAGAAAAATCTAAATGACAGTGAGTATCGGTTAATTCATAGCCCATGGCTTAAGTTATGCTTATATAGATTCAATGCGTGGGAATAAGGGTTTGCCTTTCTGTATTCTATTCATACCTAACTGTTGATTAATTGCCTCTGCAGTCTGAGGCATAAAGGCAGATAGAAGATTGGCTATCTTACGTATCGTATCAACTAACAACCTTATAAATGCCTGGAGTTGTTCTGTCTTACTTTCCTTTAGTAGATTCCAGGGCTTCTTAAATTCTATATATCTATTTGCCATATTAACCAATTCCCATATATCTTCTAAGGCAGAACTAAAATTAAAATCATAACTTGTAGATAGATAATCCTTTAGTTCTTTAGATATACTTTCTATCTTATCTTCTATTTCTTTTGCTTGTGCTTCCTCAAACTTGGTCGGCGGTGGTATTACTCCCTGATAATACTTCTCTATCATACTGAGTGTCCTATACACGAGATTGCCCAAATCATTAGCCAGGTCACTATTCAATCTTTTCACTATCGCTTCTTCTGAAAAATTGCCATCCAAACCAAAAGGGATATCACGCAATAAGAAATATCTGTACGCGTCTATACCAAACCTATCTACCATCTCCAACGGAGAAATTACATTGCCACGCGACTTTGACATCTTATCCTGTCCTACCATCCACCATCCATGCGCGAATATGGTGACAGGAGGTTCTATCTCCAATGCCCGTAACATTATCGGCCAGTATATCGCATGCTGCCTTAATATATCTTTACCAATAAGATGCACATCTGCTGGCCACCAACGGGACTGATAATGGTCTCGTTCATTGAATCTGCCTACCGCGCTTATATAGTTTATAAGTGCATCAAACCAAACATAGGTGACATGCTGTAGGCTGAAAGGCAGGGGTATCCCCCAACCCAAACGCTGTTTAGGTCTAGAGATACAGAGGTCTTGTAATCTATTTAACTCTAAAAAACTCAATACTTCATTATAGCGAAACTGTGGCCTGATAAATTCTGGATGTGTCTTGATATGCCTGATGAGCCAATCTTGATATTCAGATAATCTAAAGAAATAGTTGGTCTCACTAATTCTCTCTAAAGGCCTTTTACAGTCAGGACAGTTCTGGTCCTTAAGCTGCATCTGTGTCCAGAACGTCTCGCAAGGCGTACAATACCAACCCTCGTATTTTGCTAAATAGATTTTTTTGTTCCTGTGTAATATATCCAAAACCTTCTGTACAAAATGAACATGTCTTTCTTCGGTAGTGCGGATAAAATCATCGTAGGAGATATTAAGTCTTGCCCAAAGTTCTTTAAATTTTACCACCATCCTATCTGTAAAATCCTGGGGTGAATACCCCTGCTCCAAGGCAGCCTTCTGTATCTTCTGGCCATGCTCATCTGTCCCAGTCAAAAACCAAACGTTTTCTTTACCTAAGAGCTGACGCATATATCTAGCCAGACAATCCGCTGCGATATTAGTGTAGGAATGACCAATATGAGGAGAGGCATTTACGTAATATAAAGGGGTGGTAATATAAAAATTATTAGCCATATTTGCTGTGGGATTGCCTGCGTTTAACCCTATAATACTATAATCATTTATAATCTAACTCTATCTGCACTCCATCTTCTAACTCTACGGTGGCAGTACGCTTGAAAACGTTAACACCAATGACCTTACCTTTGCCTTGTGGAGTATTGATACGCTCTCCCTCACGTGGAAGACCTTTGGATAACAGCTTGTATGTCTCGTATTCAAAATTTAAGCAACACATCAATCTTCCACAGAGTCCTGATATCTTAGGAGGATTTAGAGGTAACCCCTCCTCTTTTGCCATCTTTATAGTCACAGGTTCAAAATCTTTCAAGAATTTAACGCAACACAGTTCTCTACCACAAGGACCAAATCCACCAAAAAGCTTGGCCTCATCCCTTACTCCTATCTGTCTCAACTCGATACGCACCTTAAAGACCTTAGCCAAATCTTTTACGAGATTTCTAAAATCCACCCTACCTTCAGCAGTAAAGTAAAATATTATTTTGGTGCGGTCAAAAGAATATTCCGCGCATACGAGTTTCATCTCTAATTTATGCTCTTCTATCTTCTTTAGACAGGTATTAAAAACCTCTTTTGCTTTTAGTCTGTTTTCTTCTATCTGTTTTAAATCCGTATCAGTAGCAACGCGTAATACCCTCTTTAACTGCTCCTTAGTTTTATCTGTCGTCAAACCTTGAGGAGAGACAATCTGGCCATAATCTAAACCGCGGTCATGCTCTAAGATAACATAATCTCCTACCTTTAGCTCTAAGCCTTGAGCATTATAGATAAACGTTTGACCCACATCCCTCAATCTTATTAAAACGGTTTTATCCACAGTTAAAATTTATATTCTCAATTAAATTTGAAAGTAACAATCTTAGGTTTATATTCTGCTCTATGTAAAATAACGCATCCGAGATAAGATTTAATATCTCATCTAAATCTGTAAAAGAATAACGATTCATAACCCTGAGGAGTTGCTGCTTTCTGTCTATATTGATAATCTCGCTATGCGCTAAACCTGCTTTCATTATGTATATATCCCTAAACCAACTCGCCAGAATATTTAGTTGATTACGTAACTGTTCTCTGTTCTGTTTGGCCATCTCCTGTATATAACTACCATCCTGTAAAGTAAAATTATCAATAACCAGATTCTTCTGTTTAAGTGTCTCTGTATCTTTCAATCTAATTGCTCTACCAATTCTACCTTCAGAAAAATAAGCCAAGAAATGTGCTGCTTCCTCAGATAATCCATAATCCTTCTTTAATAACTCCTTGAGCCAGATTCTATTGATTGGATAAAACTTTACTACCTGACAGCGAGAGACGATAGTCTTAAAGAGCAATTTAGGTTGAGAACTGATTAGGATTATAACGCTATCTGCTGGCGGTTCCTCTAAAACTTTAAGTAAAGCGTTGGATGCTTCTGGTGTTAACCTATGGGCGTTATCAATAATAAAGACCTTCTTTCTGGCTTCGTATGCCTTAAGATTGATTTCTCTCTGGAGTTGGCGAATCTGGTCTATCTTGATATCTTGGGTATCTGGGTTCTCTGTGTCAGAAATGCTACCTTCACCTATACTGCGTACATCTGGATGCTGATGCTTATCAATTTTAAGACAGCTGGGACAACTGTCACAGGAATCAACTGTATCCCTTTGACAGTTCAATGCCTTGGCAAATGTATAAGCAGCTAACCTCTTACCTATGGCTTCTGGCCCCAAAAAAAGATAACCACCAGCAACCCGTGATTGCCGGATATAGTCTTGAATTATCTGAATGGGTCTGACTTGTCCTTTTATCTCTCTAAATGACATAGGATTATCTATACTTTTCTAGAAACCTATCTACTACTAACTTTATTTCCTTCTGGGTTTTATACTTATCCTGCTTTACCTTTATAACCTTTATCCTCTCAGGTTCTTGTCTTGCAAGTCTTAAGTACCCTTTCCTTACCCGCTGATGATAAGACAAAGACCTCTTCTCTATGCGGTCTTTTATGAATCTGCGGTGCCTCAATCCTTTAGCTACAGGCAAATCTAAAAGGATAGTTAAGTCAGGTTTTATTCCGGCAGTGATAGACCTTGCTATATTATAGATAAACCCTATATCCACGCCCAAACCAAAACCCTGATAGACTACCGTAGAATCCAGAAATCTATCGCAGATTACAATATAACCTTTAAGGATTGCTGGTTTAACGAGTTGGCTTACAGTCTCTGCCCTAGCAGCCATATAGAGTAAGGTCTCGCATAAAGGGTTGATGGTGTTCTTGGGGTCTAATAAAATTCTCCTTATCTTCTCGCTAACTTTTGTCCCACCTGGTTCACGCACATAAACAACGCGCTTTACCTTTCTCTTTAGATATTCATATAGAAGCTTGGATTGTGTACTCTTGCCACAACCCTCAGAGCCTTCAAAGGTGATGAATTTTCCTTTCATAGTGTTTTTGCATTTTTAGCAGATCTCTGTCTTGGTTTGTTTTTTCTGACGCCACTAAAATAAAACTTACTCTCTAGGCAATACCCGCCTCCATACCTGCCCTTCCTTTGTATCCTCTACAATAATCCCTCTCTTTCTCAATTCTTCTCTTAATTGATCAGAGGTCTTAAAATCTTTACGGTTACGAGCTTGTCTACGCTTATTAATAAGCTCTTCCTCTTCCTTTGATAGTTTAGTAAATAACTGTGGAAAATCTATACCTAAAACTTCCTTCCCCAATCTTCTGATTGTGTCTTCTGCTTCATTTACTATTTTAGCATAGTCAGTAGAGCCTTTTTCGGTATCAATAAATCTATTGGTATAGTTAAGCAACTCAAAAAGGCTAGCTATGGCAGATGGAGTATTAAAATCATCATCCATTGCCTCAAAAAATCTCTTTTTGTATCTTTCAATAAAATCCGCTGTCTTTCCAACTGCAGTCATATAATATTTTCTCAGTTGCTCTGTCTTTCTAAAGAATATATCAAATCCTTGGGTTGCCTTGTAAATCTCATTCAACCTATCCCAAGAAAAATCTATAGGGCTAGAATAATGTGCCTGTAGATAGAATATTTTTAATGCACAGGCAGGATACCTGCTTAACACATCCTTTACCGTCACAAAGTTACCCAAGGATTTAGCCATCTTCTGCCCGTTAATGGTCAAAAGGCCATGATGTATCCAATATCTGGCAAATCTCTTACCTGCAGCCTCTGATTGAGCAATCTCATTTTCGTGATGTGGAAATATCAGGTCAATCCCCCCACCATGGATATCAAACTCGTCTCCGAGAATATCAGAACTCATCACTGAACACTCTATATGCCAACCAGGACGTCCCCTACCCCAAGGACTCTCCCACCACGGCTCATCTGGTTTGGAGGATTTCCAGAGAACAAAATCTAAAGGATTCTTCTTATTCTCTTCTGGCGTAACCCTCGCACCTATTTCCATTTTATCCAGAGATTGATGAGAGAGTTTTCCATAATTGGCAGCCTTTTTTATATCAAAATAGACATCTCCTCCAGTCTCATAGGCAAATCCTCTCTTTATAAGACCACCAATAAATTCTATCATTTTGCCAATATATTCGCTTGCCTTTGGCTCAATGACATCAGGTTTAGTAAAAGGTATCCCTAAGTCATCTAAAGCCTTATGGTAGGAGAGCAGGTATCTATCAGCTATTTTCTTACAAGCGCTGTTTAAATCTTCATTCCCATATTCACTCTTTGCTTTATCGATAATCTTATCGTCAACATCTGTAACATTTCTTACAAATTTAACCATATAGCCTTTATAGATTAAATACTGTCTGATGACATTGAATATATAGGCACTACGGGCATGCCCTATATGAGGTTCGTCGTAAACCGTAGGACCGCAAACATAAATCTTCACTTGGCCAGGACTCAAAGGAATGAATTCTTCTTTTTTGCGAGTAAGGGAATTGTAGATGTATATGGACATAAAGAAATACCTAGTTTAGGTTATATCATTCGACTAAGACAATTCTGCCTATTCTGTAGTTGGATTGTGATTACAACTTATATCTTATTTTCTAATTTATCAATTCGTTTCTGTAAGTCATCTATGGCCTGCATTATAGGATCAAGTATGTGGATGTGGTCAAGGCTAATATCAATCTTTTTACCGTCCTGTTTAGTAATCCTCCCTGGAACGCCTACAATTGTAGAATTGGCCGGAACATCTTTAATCACTACAGCATTTGCGCCTATATAAGAGTTATCTCCTATAGTTATATTTCCTAAGACCTTGGCTCCGGCACCTATCACTACATTATTACCGACAGTGGGATGACGTTTGCCTTTCTCTAAACCAGTCCCTCCTAAGGTAACTCCTTGATAGAGAAGCACGTCATCTCCGATGACTGAAGTCTCACCGATAACTACTCCCATGCCATGGTCAATAAAAAACCTCTTGCCTATCTGTGCGCCTGGATGTATCTCAATGCCAGTCATATGTCGAGAAAATTGACTGATGAGACGTGCTATAAAAAATAATCTTATCTTATAAAAGAAATGGGCAATGCGATGGCAGATAATCGCATGTAATCCTTGATAAAGTAAAAGTACCTCTAAGAAACTCCTTGCTGCCGGATCCTTTTTCTGAGCAGTCCTAATCTCATCATAGAAAAAGACGGAAAGTAGTATTACCTTTAAGATAAATAGACCCAAAAGTATAGCTAAAATTTGCAAAAAGAGGTTCATATTTGTCTCCTACTTATAATAACCACTGCATAGGCGGCCATAGCTTCATTTGCTCCTATCTGACCTAACTTATCATTGGTCTTGGCTTTTATACTTATACTCTCCTCATCAATGCCGAGCGTCTTGGCGATTGTCTGCCGCATCTGTTTTTTAAAAGGCGAGATTCTGGGCTCCTGAGCGATTATTACAGAATCCACATTATTTATCTTATATTGAGATTCCTCAACTAAAGAATTGACCTTTTTTAATAACTCTATGCTGGCGATATCTTTATAATCCGGGCTGTTATCCGGAAAATGCTCTCCAATATCTCCTAAACCTAAGGCACCCAACAGAGCATCGCAGATAGCATGTAAAAGCACATCTCCATCAGAGTAACCTAAAAGACCTTTGTTATAAGCAATCTCCACTCCACCTAAGAATAGTTTTCTATCTTCTATTAAGCGGTGGATATCATAACCTATACCGATACGGTAATCCATAGATCTATACTCTGGCAAGTAACCTATAAACTATAGGTCAAATCTGTCTTTACAAACTGTTTTAGCTAAACTTATATCTTTTATCTTTTAATATCGCTTGGGCAACGTATAAATCTTGAGGCGTAGTTATCTTTATGTTATCGTAAGAGCCTAAAACTACGCTTACAGGTACCCCTAATTTTTCAACCAACATTGCATCATCAGTAGCAGAAGTATTGCCAAATCTCCTGTACGCCCCTAAAATAAAATTCCTGCGAAAAACCTGGGGGGTCTGTATCTCGTAAAGATTATCTCTATTCAATGTGCTTCTCACGAAAAGCTGTGACCTACTAATGGTAATCTCCTTTACAGTTGCCTTCACTGGCACGCCTAATATGGCTGCGCCATTTTTTTTGGCTTTCTCTATTACAGAGTTAAGCATCATTCTATTAATAAATGGTCTGACCGCATCGTGAATCAAGACCAGCTCAGATTCAGGGCTAATCGCCTCAAGACCCTTTCTTACAGAATCTTGACGTTGTCTACCTCCTAAAACCAATCTAGTAATCTTGGGTATACGATATTGCTGAATTGCACGCCTAATCTTTAACCTATTTTTAGGATTAACCACCAGCACGATTTCCTTTATGCTTGGATGCCTACTTAAAACTTTAAGACTATAAATTATAATAGGGCAAGAAACTAACTCTACCAGTGGCTTAGGAACCCCTAAACCAAGCCTTCTGCCTCTTCCCGCTGCCAAGACAATGGCACTTACTTCCATAGAACATCATCTATCCTCAAGTTTAGTGAATATCATTCTGCCTGCCTGTGTCTGAAGCACAGAGGTAACTACAACCTTTACCTCTTGACCAATCAGTCTACGAGCATCTTCTACTACTACCATAGTCCCATCATCAAGATAACCTACTGCCTGATTGTATTCCTTACCTTCCTTGATGAGTTTTATCTCCATACGCTCGCCTGGAAAAACTACTGACTTAATGGCGTTTGCCAACTCATTGATGTTGAGCACCTTCACGCCTTGTAGTGTAGCTACACGATTAAGATTGAAATCCACCGTAAGTATCTTTGCCTGTAACAGTTTGGCTAACTTCACCAACTTTACATCTACCTCACCCACTCCGGTAAACTCCTCTTCATGCAGGATGAGTTCTTGACCAATCTCTTTTTGTAAGGAATGTAGTATCTCTAAACCCCGTCTACCTCTTTGACGTTTTATAGGATCTGTGGAATCCGCAATCTGTTGTAGTTCTTTTAACACAAAACGAGGTATAACCAACCTTCCTTCTAAAAAGTTTGTTTTGTATATATCCAATATACGACCATCAATGATTACGCTAGTGTCAAGTATAATTACATCCTCTAACTGGTCTTGACGCCGTAATCTTACGTAAGGGATAATGATGTTGAATTCATCTTTACCCCTTAAACCTATCACCATTCCTAAATAACAGAAAATCAAGGTCAGGATTATTCTTGCAAATGATAATTGGACAGGAGAGAGAGGAGCAATACTAAACGCATCCGTAACCAACTTTGCCATAATCAAACCTAAAATTAGACCAAATACAGTACTGGAAAGCCCCTTTACTGAAACCCGGCGCATACCAATCTCCATAAGGATAATAAGACCAGCTATCAAACCACCGCCTACAGCACCTAATGTAGCCATATCCTGTGGCTGTAACATCTGGTATCCCACGATTGCACTAATAAAGATAAAAAGAATACGCACAAATAATAAATTCATTCTGCCTCCTTTAACAAAGAGATATCCAATACTTCAGACAGAGTAGAAACAGGTATTATCTCTATTGCACCTTTCTTACTATTCAAATTTTTATAATTATTCCTGGGGATTATACAGTGTCTGAAACCCAATTTTTCCGCTTCATTCACCCTTAAACCCACCTGACAGATACTTCTTACTTCACCTGTTAATCCCACCTCCCCTAAGAAAACTGCCTCTTTCACTACAGGCCTGTCTCTAAAGGCAGATACAACTGCTACACAAACCGCTAAGTCCGCTGCTGGGTCCTTTACGTCTATGCCTCCCACCACATTTACAAATATATCTTCTGCCTCAAGATGTAACCCCAATCTCTTCTCCAGAACTGCGACCAACAAACTCAAGCGATTAAAATCAAACCCCTGGGAGCGCCGGCGCGCAAAACCAAAGCTGGCACTACTGACCAATGCCTGAATCTCTACTAATAAAGGACGTGTTCCTTCCAGAATAGAAGTAACTACAGAGCCAGGGACATCCTGGGGCCTCTCGGATAAAAATATCTCAGATGGATTCTTTACTTCCTTTAATCCTTCTGAGCTCATCTCAAAAACACCGATCTCGTTGGTTGAACCAAATCTGTTCTTTACAGCTCTTAGAATCCTGTAGGTGGAGAATCTATCTCCTTCAAAATAAAGCACAGTATCCACGACATGTTCCAAAACCCTTGGACCTGCTAAAGTACCTTCTTTAGTAACATGCCCAATAATAAAAATGGAATTGCCAGTAGTCTTTGCCAATTGGGTGAGTATTCCTGCACATTCCCTAACCTGACTGACACTGCCAGGAGAAGAACTAATCGTTGGCTCAAAGATAACCTGGATAGAATCAATAACCACTACAGAGGGATTTATTTTTTTTATATACTCAATAATGTAAGATAGGTCAGTTTGATTAACAATAAATAGATTGCCCTCCTTTTCCATCCCTGCTCCTAATCGCTTGGCACGTAATTTTGTCTGCGCCACGGATTCCTCTCCGCTTACATAAAGAACAGTTTGTCCTTGTTGGCTTAAGTGATTGGATACCTGTAAGGATATAGTAGACTTACCTATGCCAGGGTCTCCTCCTATAAGTATAACAGAACCAGGCACTATCCCGCCGCCTAAAACCCTATCTAACTCTTGGATATTGGTCTTGAGTCGCACTTGCTGCTGGATTTCTATATCCTTTAAAAGCATAGGTTCATCCTTGTAAAGGGAAACTCTCTGTTTGGCTTTTTCAGAAACAGGATTGTATTCTTCCTCCACAAAGGTATTCCACTGATTGCAATCAGGACATCTTCCCAACCATTTGGGAGATTGATATCCGCAACTCTGACAACTGAATACTGTCTTCATCTTTATCTCTTCTGTGGCTTCTCTCTCGTCTTCCAGAATAACTTCCAAGGATGTTGTCGGATATCCTTAATCAACTCCTCTACTTCTTTAATCAAACCCTGTATCTGTCTAGCCATAATCTCTAACTCTCTGTATATGCTATCATCGTACAACAGCTTACCTAACGTACCTTCTTTATTTTTAAGTCTTACAATGCTTTCGTCTATATCCTCAGCTATCGTCTTGGCTAAACGACCCACTTCATGCATAGGGATAGGGTCATTACCCAATAAGGTCTGACCTGGAGTAAGACAATGCTCATAATCCTT
>JAMWDE010000002.1:19723-23271 GCA_023818905.1 Candidatus Omnitrophota bacterium
TACTTCTCACCCAGAAGCCCTAAAGTATTCACCCATACCACAGAATCTGAAGGAACCTTCACCTCATTTTTTATCCAGGCGACCACTATAACCTTGGTTTTTGCTTCCTGTGGAAGAAAGATAAATCTGGTCTCTTTTACCTCCCCAACATCCACTCCCGCAAACCTCACCGGCGCTCCTACCTTTACTCCGTTAACAAATTCAAAAGATATGTTAATTTTGTAACCACTGGTAAAAGTTCTAATGTCTCCAATAAGTAACACAAAAACTCCTAAGATAACCAATCCTACAAAAACAAATATCCCTACCTTTAGTTCTAATTTGGTTTTGCCAAATATCATATTTAGGCCTCCATTTATTTAAAGCACTCCAAGGCTTCTGTTATCGGTCCTTTGGCTAAGCCATTAATAAATTGATGTACTACTGGATGTTGTGTATTTTGAATATTCTCGGGTTTGCCTTCGGCAATAATCTTACCTTGATAGAGCATAGCTATTTTATCAGCGATCTTATAGGCGCTCTTCATATCATGGGTTACCACAACTGAGGTCACCTTCAATTTATCATGAAGTGTCTTGATAAGCTCATTTATACCATCTGCAGTGATTGGGTCAACCCCAGTAGTAGGCTCATCATAAAGGATAATCTCAGGCTTAGTACAGATTGCCCTTGCCAAGGCCACGCGTTTCTTCATACCGCCACTTAACTCAGAAGGCATAAGATTCTCAATCCCACATAATCCCACCAAAGATAACGCCTCCTCTGCCCTCTCTAACAATTCCTTACTGGACATACGTTGATGCTCCATAAGTCCAAAAGTAACATTCTCACCCACAGTTAAAGAATCAAAGAGCGCTCCGCCCTGAAAGACCAAGCCTATCCTCATCCTTAACTTATCCCACTCCTTTTCATCCAGATTGGTAACATCCTTTGAATCAATAAAAATCTTTCCGCTATCTGGTTTCAGGAGCCCTACGATATGTTTTAGAAGCACAGACTTTCCGCAACCTGAACGACCTATGATTACACAGGTAGAGCCTCTTTCTATCTTAAGATTAACGTTATCCAAAACCTTGTGTTCGTTAAAAGATTTGTTTAAGTTGATTATCTCTAACATTCAAGAAGCTCCCTTAAGGAAATATAAAATAAAACAGTGCAGCAAAAAAGCTATCTGCAGCAATAATCAGAATAAAGGTAATAACCACTGAACGCATCGTAGCCCGCCCTACACCTTCTGCTCCACCTTCTACATTGAATCCTTCGTAACAACCTACAAAAGCAATAATCATACCAAAGAATACAGTCTTAAGTAAGCCAGTAAAAAGATCTTTGTATAATAAGGCATCAAAAGTAATGCTTAAATATAGACTAGAGGATATTCCCAGTTTATAGACGCATACCAGATATCCTCCTAATATACCGATAAGGTCTGCATACAAAGTCAGAATGGGTAACATCAGGCTCAAAGCTAGAAACCTTGGTACTACCAGATATTTTATAGGGTTGGTAGCTAATGTTTCTAGGGCATCTATCTGTTCAGTTACCTGCATTGAACCTATTTCTGCAGTGATGGCCGCACCTACCCTGCCAGCCACGACCAAAGATGTGATTACCGGACCCAGTTCTCTTACTAGAGAGAGTGCTACAATACTGGCAATGTATATCTCTGAGCCTAAACGTTGCATAAGATAGGCAGTCTGAAAGGCTAAAATCACACCTATAAATAGACCAATCAGCGAAACAATAGGCAGGCTATCCACGCCTGTCTTCTTGGCTTGCTCAAAGAAGCGTTCCTTTTTAAAAGGAGGAACAAATAACCAGTAGAATGAATGGAATACCAGATTAGACAAACCGCCTAAAAAATATAAAAGCGCAAATGTCTTTTTACCAATACCAATAAATAAATTATTCAGCATTATAATCTAAATCTATTCAAAGACCAACTCTTCATTCCTACGCAAGACCTTAACCGTAGAACCCTCCTTAAACTTCTTGGAAATAATATCAGAGGCCAAAGGATCTTCTAGAAATCTCTGTATAACTCTCTTAAGAGGCCTGGCGCCGAATACAGGGTCAAAACCTTTCTCAATAAGGAAATCCTTTGCCTCTTGGGTAATCTCTAAGGTTATCTTTTGCTCTCTTAGCCTATCGGCTACAAATTTTATTTCTATCTCTACAATCTTGTGTAAATCCTCTTTCTGTAATGGTCTAAACACAATGATGTCATCTATGCGGTTTAAGAATTCGGGTTTGAAGGTACGTTTTACCTCCTCTAGCAACTTATCCTTCATCTGTTGATAAGTAATCTCTTCTTTCTGACTAGTAAACCCCAAAGAGCCGGTCTTACGGATAAGCTCTGCTCCTACATTAGAGGTCATAATTACCACTGTATTTCTAAAGTCCACTTTTCTGCCAAAGCTATCGGTAAGCCGACCATCCTCAAATACCTGTAATAACAGATTAAATACATCGGGGTGTGCCTTTTCTATCTCATCTAAAAGTATCACTGCATAGGGTCTACGCCTTACTCTCTCAGTAAGCTGACCTCCCTCTTCATAGCCCACGTATCCTGGAGGTGCACCGATAAGGCGGGATACATTGAACTTTTCCATATACTCAGACATATCCAACTGCAAGAGGGCATCTTCATCGCCAAACATAAATTCTGCCAAGGCTCTTGCTAAAAGGGTTTTACCTACGCCTGTAGGCCCTAAAAATATAAATGAGCCAATGGGTCTCTTAGGATCTTTTATTCCAGCACGAGAACGTCTAATAGCATGAGCTATAGCACTGATCGCCTCATCTTGGCCCACTACGCGCCTATGCAATTCTTCTTCTATCTTCAAAAGTTTCTCGCTTTCCTTCTCTTCCAATCTAAATATGGGTATACCTGTCCATTGTGAAACAATCTTGGCAATATCCTCTTCGCCTACCTCTGGCCGCATCTTATCCTTAGCCTGCGACCATTCGCGATTCAATCGCTCCAGCTCTTGCCGGGCGAGCCGCTCCTGGTCCCTTAGAGTAGCTGCCCGCTCAAAATCCTGTGATTTTATGTAACCCTCCTTCTCTTTTCTGAGTGCCTCTACCTTTTCTTCTAACTGTTTTATCTCCGGTGGAACAATCAAGACATTTAATCTGGCACGTGAGCCGGCTTCATCAATTAAGTCTATGGCTTTATCAGGCAAAAACCTACCAGAGATATAACGGTCAGCTAATTTTGCTGCTGCCTCCAATGCCTCATCTTTAAAGGTTACCCGATGGTGCGCCTCATACTTATCCCTCAATCCTTTCAAGATATCTATGGTCTGCTCAACAGTTGGAGGTTCAACCATGATGGTCTGGAATCTGCGTTCCAGTGCAGCATCCTTCTCAATATATTTTCTATACTCATCTAGGGTAGTGGCGCCTATACATTGGATTTCACCTCTGGAGAGTGCAGGTTTTAGAATATTAGAGGCATCTATAGCTCCCTCAGCAGCGCTTTTGCCATCCAGATGATTCAACTGGTCAATAAATATGATTACATCCTGGGAAGATATTATTTTTGC
>JAMWDE010000099.1 GCA_023818905.1 Candidatus Omnitrophota bacterium
TGCGGCAACAGATGCTTCTACCGGCGAAGCGGCACCGCTATCAATCTTTTGCTGAACGATACTGGGGATAAAGACATTTTTGCGAACTTGTTCTACCAAGAGAAAACCATCCATCTGATAAAGTTGGCTAAGGTCACTGATGTCTGCCAAAATGAACGTAAGCGGCCTCATCCTATCAAGCTCCTGCGTTAAAACCGTAAATAAATCAATCTTTTGTCCCGAATTATCGGCACTTTCGTAAATGCTAAAAGTCTGGGTAAGCCGGAAACGTTGTCCACCCTCATCAAAAATTCCTACCAATACATAGACCACTCCTCTATAACGGTCAAGAAGCATCAATTCATTGGCATAAATGCCGATGTCAGATAAGAATATGCTCGCCTGGTTGGCAAGATTTGCAAAGCGTAAAGCTATTGCAACCTCTTTGGGCTGCGGGAGGTTATTAAGTTGCAGCAAAAGTTGGTCTGCATTCTTTACCAAATAAGCCAACTCCCCAATAGCAATGGTTACATCTCTAAAGCCGGAAGTTGGCAAAATCAAATTATCGCCAATCGCCGCCAGTGTCAGATGCGCAAGGCGATTTTTAAAAACCATAGCGAGCAGTTCCTCGCTAAATAATTTTTCCTCATCGACACCGCTTGCCCCGGCAAACGCCAATATCCTTTTCATAAAACCTATGGTCATATTTACGGATTCGGTTTTTAACATATTCAGATAATCCGAAAGCGCCCTCTGTAATATGCCGACCCTACGAATGATAAGCCTGCGCCTCGCTGTATTGCCCGGTCTTAATCCTTTAAGAAACTCCAAGGCGCCTGTAACCCCGATATAAGAGTTTAATATATGCTGGCAGTGCAGGAGTTCCTGGTCAACCACATCAGTCATCTTTGAGCTGGTTGGCATAAAGAGATCCGATAAAGTAGCCTCGAGTTCGCATATAAAATTAACAAATTCTTTGGTTATCAAGACAAATTCGTAGTCTAACCTTGCGGCCCTTACCTGTTCTAAGGTAATCTTTTGCCTGTCTGTTGCAGGTGAACTAGCAGAAGATGATGCGATTAAAGTTCTACTTACACCATAAGGATCACAAAATTCCTTAATCACCGGAAAACGATCTATTAAAAGATGAAAGTTTACATTATACTCGCTATCATGTTCTCTACTCTTCATCCAATATCCACCGTTGATAAATAACCGCACTCCCGGCCAACTACAGGCAATCTCTACAGCTACTTGATTTGCTCTTCCCCAAAATGGCCAAGGACCTATCTGGGCTAAAACCACTTCAGTCCTCTTTGGCAATCCAAGTTTTACCACAGAATATTCAAAATCCGGCTTAGTGAAATCCTGCTTAATCAATGTAAAATCCTCTCCTTCCCTATAGCCATCTTGTTCTAAAAATAGAATTGCCTGGTTGATAATACTTCCTTTTTCCACAAGCACTACATAGCGTGCGCCTAAACCCAAGGCTATGCGTGAAAGTAGACCATCTCCTGCGCCCATATCTACCACATAGGCGTCCTTTAAGACATTCTGATAAGCAAACATCACCGCAGCAGCTGATAAAGTATAAATACTTACCGGCATAGCTTTTACATTATGGAACACAGAAGGTCTAACAAAATAGATATTGCCGGCATTCTCTGAGTAAAGACTGCCAAACTTTTGTTTGAGCGTCTTTATGTGTCTTATCATGGTCCAGCGGTAAGTCTGATTAATGGGAATGAATATAAGGGAACCTAAACGAAAGATTTTGCACCTCTCTTGTTTTACTAAAGCATGCTCGTTATAGTCAGACTCAAATGAATACTCTTTGCCATCAACAATGAAAGGCTTATAGGTTATTGGCTCTTGCCCCCCTATAACCCTGCTTAAATCTCTTATTAGGTCGTGGGCGTCTAGGTCTGATAGCATCTGTGCTCTTTGATTCCATGGCGAACTAGCGGTGTTGCTAGAAGCGAAATGGATAAGCGAAGTGGAGAGACTGTTTGTATTGAGCCTTCTGTATACGTATGCCGAAAAAGGGTATCTCCAACCTTCCATAGGAATTCTCTCTATGCCTTTGCACTCGAATAAAAAGACAGTATCCCCTGAGTGTGTGTCTACAGA
The DNA here is from genome assembly GCA_023818905.1 of Candidatus Omnitrophota bacterium. Classification (GTDB taxonomy): domain Bacteria; phylum Omnitrophota; class Gorgyraeia; order Gygaellales; family Profunditerraquicolaceae; genus JAMWDE01. The sequence continues at coordinate 2,110 of JAMWDE010000099.1, forward strand.
AGAGCTTGCTCTATCTTTTATCCATTTTATCACCCCTTCAAAACAGAAACTTATACGGTATATCTCTAAAATATCTGGTGGAATTCTTATCCTCCTATTAAAACCATTATGGATAATAATCCCGCCGGAATTCAGTAAATGGCTTATCTGTTTTAAGTGCTTATAAAAACTGCCTTTTCTAAATAAATTGTGTATCCCAAAATGACTATAAATTATTGAAATCTTGCGTTTTTTAAAATAGATAGGTAAATTATTCTCCGTATCTAATATATAAGTAATCTTTAAAGGGCTACCATATCTATGCCAGTCTGAGAAAAACATATTAGAGAGACCAAATAAATCAACATTACTTAAGCCTTCTCTATACAAATTCCAGGCAACCTCACGCAGTGCCCTACCAGAACCACAACCCCAATCTAAAACAACGCCCCTTGTCCTTCTTGAAGCCAGATACATAACTTCACCCACTATATCCGTATGCAAATCCCGATTTACTTCAGATAATCCTGAATCCACAACCACTGACCAATATCTTGAATCTTCGGTCTCTTTAACCCTTAACGGCAACCCTTTAGGCCCATCTATGATAATCCTCTTACCATCTCTTTCTAAAGAATAAAATTCCTTTGGATTTAAACGGGTAAATATCAAAACATTGCTGTATGGATAGATAAAAGCTCTAGGCATACCGGGAGTATCTACAGGTGAACTAGCAAATTGATATCCACTGCCGACAACAGTGATAGAATTATATCCAAAACGTGACGCTGGTTGGTTGGTGGTTGAAATTGTATAATCTGGCAAATGCCGACGAATAAATTCTCTACTTTGAATTTCAGTACTTTTAAGCGGTGACCTGAACAAAGGATCTCTGGATTGATGCAGTAACTGGTTTGCAATTGAGTCAAAGTATGCTCCTGTTGGTTCTGCATCGGCCTCTCGAATCCGCTTTTGGCGTGAATTCACAGGTGATGAACTTACAAAATAACACTTTCTAAAGATATCTCTTCTTTCTTTTATTGCCCTGATAGATATATCTCTTAACTCCCACATCTTCTCCATCAACTGAACCACTACTATCTCAGGGTCAACTGAATTACTTGAATAGATTCGGTCAGTAATAATCTTTCCTGCCTCCTCTATGCATACCTGGGATACACTTTCCTCTATCAGTTTATCTTTTGTCTCTATTATCTTTACAAATAAATTATCTGTATATTTTCTAAGATATGGTAAGTGCCCTATCAGATAATTCCTAAATAGATCTTTTGCTGAGGTCAGAGGTACAAAACTCTTATCGTAATCTATCCAGCGAATTTGATAACTACCATCTTTCTGTTTTGCTATGCGGATATTGCGTAAGACATGAGAACTTAAACAATAATCAAAAAATAATCTAAAAAGATCCGCCTCTACAAATGCTTTACCAAACAAACCAACAAACTCTTCATAGGAATCTATACTGGAGATATTGTATAAATCTAAAACATTTTCTAATTTCGCTGCTTTGGTAGGGCCTAATACATCCTCCAAAGAATCGCCAAAATAGCTCTCCACAGTACTTATATATAAAATATCTTCTTCATCTTCCAGGTAAAATTGTACTGGATTTATCTCTTCGTAATCAAAAATCAAAGCCAGAACATAAGTCATTCTTGCTCTATATAACCGACTATCGGTAAGCAAAGTAGTTCTATATTTCTGGATAACTGGCCCTGCAGGAGTATTAAATATAGGATAAAGTCCACAGGAACTAAAACCTCTAAGATCTTTCTCTTTTAAAGTGTAAGGAAAGATGGCTGAGGAGATTGAATTTTTGTCAAAAGCTAATGGTTGATTAATAATAGCTGAAGAACTGACGGAACTAATATTATCATAGGAGCTAAAATAGTCATCCTCTTTTAAAGGAGTAAAGTATTTTTTGCCTTCAATATCTTGCCATACCACCCCTACCGGCCCTTCACCATAAGCATTAGCCCATAGAGGTAGCCCTTCTAATCCTATAATAATAGTTATAATCTCCCGCAAAGGTAAAGCAACCTTCTCCTGAATAACTCTATAAGGCTCTCTTTCATTTTCAAATAATTTTCTTAAATTCACATTCTCTGATAAACTCAGATTACTCTCCAAAGCCCTCAATAGCTTACGTTCCCGGCTAGTCAAACAGGAATTCCTATGGATAAAACTATCTCCCTCCATAGTGCCAACTAATTCTTCTATTTCTTGATATTTCTCTACAAGCGGAATTTCTTTAAAAATCTTTCTTTGTGTCTCAAGTTTTTGGCGTATTTTCCCTCTGGATAACGAAAAGCTAGAGGAATTTCTTAATATCCCTAAAATATCAGGATTTAGCATCTCACTGTGGTCTGCTAAATGTTGGG
>JAMWDE010000100.1 GCA_023818905.1 Candidatus Omnitrophota bacterium
ATTCTTCAACCTCTCAATGACATAATCCCTTCTTTTCTGAAATTCATTACGCATCATCTCTATAAAATCATCTGTAGCTCTAAGTGCTGCCTCTGCTGCCTTTTGGCTGATAGAACTGGGATTGGAGGTAGAGTGATCCTGAATCTTAGATATTGCTTCTACAATATCTTGTGGTCCACCTAAATATCCGATACGCCAACCAGTCATAGAATAGGCTTTAGATACACCGTTTACTGTAATGGTCAAATTGTATGCATCTTTACTCAGTGAGGCGAAAGAAACGTGTTTTAAGCCATCAAAGATAATCTTCTCGTAAATCTCATCACTTATCACAAATATTCTTTTCTTTACACACACCTCAACTATTGACTCCAATTCATCTTGTCTGTAGACAGAACCGCAGGGGTTAGAGGGACTATTGAGTATAAGTAATTTTGTGTCTGGGCCAATATATCTTATTAATTCCTCTGAAGTTATCTTAAAATTATTTTTGACCTTGGTCTCCACTAATCTGGGAACGCCTCCACAGAGCCTGACCATCTCAGGATAACTTACCCAATAAGGAGAAGGGATCAAAACCTCATCTTTCTGGTCTATAAGAGCTAATAAAGCATTAAATATGCTATGCTTTGCTCCAGAAGAAACCACTATCTGTTGAGGCTTATATTCTAATCCGTTATCCTTCTTAAACTTTTCGCAAATAACATCTTTTAATTCTGAGATACCAGTGGATGGAGTATATTTGGTAAAGCCGCTATTGATGGCGGTAATGGCTGCTTCTTTGATAAACTCAGGGGTATCAAAATCAGGCTCACCCGCAGCTAAACTTATAATATCCTGACCTTGCGATTTTAAATTTTTGGCTTTTGCAGTGATAGCTAAGGTAGAGGAGGGTCTTATCTCTTTCAGACGTTCACTCAGACGCGTTTCTATCCGCATCTTAAATATGGTTTTATGTGGTTTATAAAGAATCCCTTTCTTTCTTGAATATCTGCCTTAACCCACCCAAAAACCTCTTAGATGGTTTTTTGATCAAAGGAGGCTTTTCCTCTTTGACCGTAGTCTCTATTTTTGGTTTAGGAGTTTCTGGGGGTATACCTTTGGCTTCTGGTTTTTTTGTTTCTTCGGGTTTGGCCTCTCTAACTTCTCTGGGCTTCTTTTTTTCCTCTTTCTTAATCTCGGTAAGCTCTAAGATCACTAATCTTGCGTTGTCGCCTCGTCTTGAGTCTAAACGTATCATGCGGGTATAGCCTCCTAAACGGTTAGTAAACCTTGGGCCTATCTCGTTAAAGAGCAAACTCACTATCTTATGATCACATAGTATCTTATATGCCTGTCTCTTTGCGGCAAGCGTATTCTTTTTAGATAAAGAAATAATCCTCTCTACCAATGGCCTTACTGCCTTGGCCTTGGTCTGTGTGGTGATTATCCTCTGATTCAAAACCAGACTTCTGGCTAAAGACTTCAGAGTAGCTTTACGCCAACTACTAAAACGATTAAGTTGAAATTTAGCAACGCGATGTCTCATAATCTAAACCTCTTTAATTTTTTGGGGTCTAAACTCATACCTAGAGTTAATCCCATTCCTGCTAAGAGTTCTTTGATTTCGCTTAATGACTTCTTGCCAAAGTTTTTAAAACTGAGCATCTCTTCCTCGGTCTTCTGCACCAAATCAGCGATAGTCTTGATATTCGCCTCTCTTAGACAGTTGGAGCTCCTTACTGATAATTCTAACTCAGATATAGGTAGTCTCAATTTTTCGTATAGAGCAGCTTCTTCCTGTGATATCTCTGGTTCCTCCTCTTCTATCTCTTCAGGTAATTGACCGAAGTTCACAAATATATCTAGATGTCTCTGTAAGATGTTAGATGCATAAAGTAGGGCATCTTTAGGAGTGATAGCGCCATTGGTCCATATCTCTAATATCAATCTGTCATAATCTGTCCTTTGACCTACACGCGTATTTTCTACCTCAAAATTAACCTTCTTAACTGGACTGAATATAGCATCTATGGGAATCACGCCAATGGCTTGCTCCTCCTTCTTGTTTTGTTCTGCAGAAACATACCCCCTACCTCTGGCTACCTCCATCTCCATATAGAATTTAATATCCTTGGTAAGGGTGGCGATATGTAATTCGGGATTAATTATCTCTATACTCTCATCTACCTGAATATCCTTTGCCTTTATCTGACCTTTCTCTTCTTTCTTTATATATATTGTCTTGGGAATTTTGGAATGAGAGTTAATTACCAGGTTCTTTATATTTAAGATTACCTCTGGTACATCCTCGTAGACGCCTGGTATAGTAGAGAATTCATGTTGAACTCCCGCTATCTTAACCGAAGTAACTGCACTGCCTTCAATGGAAGATAAGAGCACGCGCCTTAAAGAATTACCTAAAGTTACACCGTATCCTTTCTCAAAGGGAGATGCAAAGAATTTACCATAGGTATTAGTATAGGTTGGCTCATCGCATTCCAACCTCCTTGGTAATTGAAAATCTCTCCATTTTATACCCATCTATTGCCTCCTCTATTGCTATTTAGAATACAACTCTACAATCAACTGTTCCTTGATATCTGCAGGTATGTCCTCTTTCTGCGGCAACCTTAAGACCTTTGCCTTTAACTGCTTGGGGTCAAACTCTAACCAACCTGGGACAATCCTGTCCTTTGATAGCTCTATGTTCTCTCTTATTTTATTTAACACATTCTCCTTTAACTTAACTTCAATAACATCCCCTTCATCGATAAGATAAGAAGGTATATTTACACGTTTAGAATTAATATAGATAAAATTATGTCTTACCAGTTGTCTTGATTGAGCGCGTGATGTACCTAAGCCTAACCTATACACCACATTATCTAAACGTCTTTCCAAAATCTGCAATAGTACCCTTCCAGTTACACCTTTTGCCTTAGAGGCCATCCTGAAATAACGACGGAATTGTTTCTCTAACACTCCGTAAATCCTCTTGACCTTCTGTTTTTCTCTTAATTGTAGTCCATAGTTAGAAAGTTTCTGCCTGAGTTGCCCGTGTTGACCCGGCGGATAGCTTCTCTTAGCAAGGGGACACTTTGGACCAGAACACTTGGTGCCTTTTAAGAAAAGTTTCTCTGCCTCCCTGCGACACAATCTGCAAACTGCTTTTATATAACGTGCCATACTTTACTCCATCTGCATATAAATAAAAATTAAACCCTTCTTTTCTTGCGAGGCCTACAACCATTATGTGGTATAGGTGTGATGTCTTTTATAGAGGTGATGGTCAGGCCTGCTGCCTGAAGTGCCCTGATAGCAGACTCCCTTCCTGCACCAGGACCTTTGACATAGACATCCACTTCTTTGATTCCGACATCCTTTGCCTTTTTGGCTGCATCACTAGCTGCCTGTTGAGCAGCAAAGGGCGTAGATTTCTTTGATCCACTATAACCCACAATACCGGGAGTAGACCATACTAAAGCATTACCCTGCTTATCGGTTATGGTTATGATTGTATTATTAAAACTTGCCTGTATATAAGCGATACCTGAGGTTATGCCTTTTATAATCTTCTTCTTCCTTGCTTTGTCTTTGGTTGCCATTAAATACCTCCATAATTATTTCAACTTTGCCGAAGAAACAGATTTCTTATCCGCATCCTTCTTAATAATCGCTACTCCGCCTTTACGTGGACCTTTACGTGTGCGGGCATTTGTGCGCGTGCGCTGGCCTCTCACCGGAAGACCCTTTTTATGTCTTAGACCTCGCCAGGAACCAATATCAATCAGTCTTTTGATATTCTGGGAAACCTCTCTACGCAAATCTCCCTCTACCTTGTATCCGTTCTTCTGTATAACATTGACTATACGGGATACCTCCTCTTCGGTTAAATCTTTTGCGCGCTTATCAGGATTTATCTGTGCCTCTTTAAGAATGATATTGGAAAGGCTTCTACCTATACCGTAAAGGTAGGTTAGTGCTATCTCAACCCTCTTTTCTTTAGGAATATCTACACCTAATATCCTGGGCATATTCAGTTCTCCTTATAATAATACTATTTATCCTTGCCTCTGTTTGTGTTTTGGGTTATTACATATTATCCGTACTACTCCTTTTCTTCTAATGATCTTACAGCGGTCGCAAATCTTTCTCACTGATGCCTTAACTTTCATCTTATTCAACCTCTTATATTTATTTAATCCTAAAGGTTATCCTTCCCCTAGTTAAATCATAGGGAGAGAGCTCTAACTTTACCTTATCTCCAGGCAAGATCCTGATAAAGTTCATTCGCATCTTACCTGAGACATGGGCCAATACCCTGTGGCCGTTATCAAGTTCCACCCTGAACATCGCATTGGGTAAAGCCTCGATCACCGTGCCTTCTGTTTCAATAGGTTCCTCTTTGGCCATATTTGCTCAACGGGTCAAAATCTCAGGCCCATCCTCTCTAATCGCTACAGTATGCTCAAAATGCGCTGAGGCC
>JAMWDE010000101.1 GCA_023818905.1 Candidatus Omnitrophota bacterium
AACCCACCCTGCGCGCGGCTCACCGGCACGATGGACGCGCCGAAACTCGAGATGAGGGCCATGCGCTCTCGGCTCATCCAATCGGGCATGAAGACCGTGACCGGGTGGCCGAGGGCGCGGCCAATGGCCGAGAACGCGATGCCCGTGTTGCCGCTGGTCGGTTCGACGATGGTGTCGCCCGGCTTGATCTGGCCCGTGAGGTACGCCTGCCTCAGGATGTGCAGTAGCAGTAAACATTCCTGTGATTTTACAGAGATATTTTAAGAATTCATAGACAAGTTTCAGTGTTCCCTGTTTAGCGATATCCGTAGATAAAGGATGTACCCTATTAAAATCCTCCAAATCAGCAATAATCTCATTGAGTTTAGGATTATATTTCATCGTGCACGAGCCTAAAGGATAAAGTAAGGCATCTATATCCACATTTAGCTTTGCCATCTTTACAGCAAAATCCATTACATCTTGCTCAGAAAATTGTGGCAGATTTAAAGGAATAAGTATACGCTGGCTCTGTGTAGGCGAATGGAGCATTAAATCACTTAAGTGAGTGCGCACCTCAAGAATATCTTTACGCACAGAATCATTAGCCCCAACTATATCTAATAAACCTGTAATTAACTTATCTATATCCTCTCTAGTAGTGCGATTAGTAAAACTAAAAAGCATATGATTACCTCTCTTTAAATTCCCACACTGACAATTGTGAGGATAATATAAGTTTTTCAAGTCTACTCCTCCTAAACATTTGTAGTTTAATAGAGCCTGATTTATTTCCTTGGGAGAAAGAGGAGTATCTAAAGTAACTTCATTAAAAGAATCACCCTTAAAAGTTAGAGTAAAACCAGGAATCTTTAAAACTTGATTTAAAAAGTATTCTTTAAGAGCTAATGTGGTTTGGTTAATTTCTCTAAGTCCTCTACTTCCTTGTGTCAACAGGTAGAATACAGCCCTCGTCGCACACAAAGCAGTATTAGAACAGATATTGGACTTGGCAGTAAATCTTCTTATGTGTTGCTCACGCGTTTGTCTAATCAGACAGAAAGTTTCCTTACCATCAGTTTCAATACGGCCAACAAGTCTACCGGGCATCTCCTCCAACAAATCTATAGTTGTGGCTAAAAATCCTAAGTTTGGTCCACCACAATTTACAGGATTACCAAATGCTTGTGCTTCTCCGCAAACTATATCTGTACCATAAGCTATAGGTGCCTCTAAAATTTCTAAGGAATGCGGATCAGTAGTGCATTGAATAAAAAGGGCATTATAACTATGAGCAATCTTAGCCAGTTCAGATAAGTGTGTTTCAATCTGACCAAAGAAATTTGGCTGTTGCACAATTACACAAGCAACCTGCTCATTTATATTCTTGGATAATGCTTCAAAATCTATCCTTCCCATAGCTCTATCAAAAGGAATCTCCCTTACCTCAACACCTACATCTCTTGCATAGGTATTAAGTACTTCTAAATAAAAAGGATGTAAGGGATTAGCTACCAAGAATACATTTCTTCTTCCTTTATGATAACGCCAGCTCATTAGACTTGCTTCCGCTAAGGCTGTAGCCCCATCGTAAAGAGAGGCATTAGCCACGGGCATACCGGTTAGCTGACAGATTTGTGCTTGATAAATATAAAATATACGTAATAAACCTTGTGATACTTCTGCTTGATAGGGAGTATAAGGTGTATACAATCCCCGTAAACTGGCTGCCCAATTCACTACATCAGGAATTAAGTAATCGTAACTACCTGCGCCTAAAAATGAAGAGTACTCTTTAGGACTATAATTTTTTTTGCTTAATCGCCAGTGTAACTGATAGTTCTTACGTCGGCTCAAACCTCCTTCTAATCCAAACTTAGGACGTAAGAATGCGGATAAACTAAGTTTTGAACCGATTTCTCTTAAAACCTCATAGCTCTGTAGAAATGCACCATAGAGTTCGTCTATAGACTCTACACCGATATACTCTAACATCTTAGAGATTTCATCTTCAGTCAAAGTAATATGATAGGGAATATTCTCTTTTATTTCACCATGATGAGGGTAAATAATATGGTTTACAAAAGGTTTAGGAACAATTTTCCCTGAAACTAAATCATTGCCAATTTTTATCTCAACATTCTTACCTAAATCAGCAAATTCCTTTTGCACATAGGCTAAACAAATGGATTTACCTAAATATTCGGAGAAAATACCACTGGTCACCACCCCTATAACTACTCCTTCGCTCATCACCTCCTGATTGTGTCGAGCAATCCTTCTTCCTTCTAAAACAATTGCAACTTGCACATAATTCTTAACTTTTTCTTCTTCTATCTCCTTAAGATGTTTTATATAAGCCTGTTTACCTATAAATCCACTTTTATTAATCTTAACTGCCCAAGCAAAGCCTGCTTCGTAAGGGGTAATATAGAGTTGTGGTTCAGCCAGGCTTTCATCATAAGGATTAACCTCTGGCCATTCATTACCATATAAGGGCAAACACACCTCTTGGCGAGCAATATCCCTTGCTGCTAAACCCCCACGTTTTAGACCGAATTCCTTACCTATTTCCAATAATCTATTCCATAAATCCTCTGCCTTCTTAACCGGAACGAAAAGTTCAAATCCCTCCTCTCCACTGTATCCACCACGCTGAACCAACATTATCTGGTCATCTATCATTATCTCCTCACAATAGAAGTATTCTAATTTATCTAAATCAAAATCAGTTAATTTCTGCAATATGTCTTCCGCGTAAGGACCTTGAAGGCTAAACATCGTTACCCGCCTATCTTCATCTACACAATCGTATAAATCTTCAATAACGATATCTTCTGAAACTGCCCTAAAGTATTGTTGCTTCTTCTCCTTTAACCATCGCTTTATCTTATCTCTATTAGAGGCATTTACTACGACAATATAGCGATCTTTAAGTCTATAAACTAAAATATCATCCAAAGGTCTTGCTTTTTCATCCAAGAAGAAAGAATACTGCACCTGACCAATTTTAAGTTTATCCACATCATTGGAAGTTAAAAACTGAACAAATTCTTTTGCCTGCTTACCTTTAAATTCTAAAACTGCCATATGCCCAATATCCCAAAGAACAGAATTGTTTCGTAATGCCTTGACTTCTTCTTGAGGATTAATATACCGCATTGGTAACCACCAACCATGAAAGTCAGCCATCTCTGCTCCTCTTTGACAGTGGATCTCAAATAGGGGGGTAGATTTTATCTTTTCTTTTTGCCACTCCTCTAAACTTACCTCTTTAGCTAAACTCAGAGTAAGGCCGGGGTTAACTAAATCACTTAATCTTGCCTTCATCTTTAAGGCTAAAGCAAACTCAGCAATAGCATAAGGAGCAATTGGCCCAATGATGGTTAATCCTAATAATTGTTCTGTTTCGTTATTAAGAATTAATTTAAATTTATTCCTCCCATTATCTGTCTGAAAATACTTTACTTTGATATCTTTTCTTGCCTCTTCTTTAATCCCTATTACTGCTACTTGGGGTGAATTAAAAATTACCGAAGGAATCAGATTATAATCTAAAATATGGGAGATTCTGTTGGCAATAAACTCACTTGCAATCTTTGCTTCTTTATAGGCTTTATGGGCCAATAGTTGTCTTCCCGCAATATCTCCTACAGCAAAAAGGTTAGATGCAAACTTTTGATTAGTTAACTTTACCTGATAATTTTCATTTACTACCACTGCTCCTTTATTATCCAAGACGATACCTTTATCTGGTAAACCTTCTGTATTTAATATCCTGCCTACAGCAATCAAGACTTTACCTTGAGGAAGATTACTCACATTAAAAGCCTTCCCCAACTCAAACTTAATCCCTTGTTTCTCCATCTCCTCTTGAAGAATTTTAGCCATATCCTCATCTAAAACTCCTGGTAGAATCTGGTTTGCTATTTCAACTACCTTTACTTCTTCGCAACCCAACGACTTATATATATAGGCAAATTCCAAACCAATTGCTCCTGCACCTACAATAGTTAACTGCTGAGGAATATCTAATTCTAAGGCATCTGTACTATCAATGATATTGGTGTGCTCTATTTCTAAACCTGGTAAATTTGCTGGTCTTGAGCCCATAGCCAAAATGATATTTTTTGCCTGGATAATCTTTCCTCCTACCTTAATCTCTAATATCTCTCCTTCAAGGCTACTTTCTTTAAAATTAACTTCGCCTTCAATAAGATTGATACCATTATTATAAAGTAAAGACTTAATTCCCTCTCTTAAACCAGAAATAATATTTTCTACTTGTTTTTTCAGTTCAGATAAAGACAATTCTTTTGATTTTATCGCTTCTAAAATAATTTTAGTTGCTGATCTGAAAGGAAATATTGAAAGAGTCTATTTGAATGGAAAGAGGGTTTTAAAACAAGACATTAGATGGTTAGCCGATGAGATTTATCAACTCCGCGTCGAGATACCATTAAACAAAGGGAAAAACTTAATATCTAT
>JAMWDE010000102.1 GCA_023818905.1 Candidatus Omnitrophota bacterium
TTTAAAAAAAGTCTGTCTCCCGAAGAATTAAGCAGATTGGCCAAGGCGGGCAATAAAAAGGCCAAGGCATTATGGTCAACTATAGGTCTAAGATTAGGGATTGCATTATCAGGCGTAGTCAATCTTATTAATCCTGACTGTATAGTTATTGGCGGAGGCATCGCAGGTGCTGGCAGGATACTTTTTGATAAGGTAAGGCAGACAGTGTTAAAAAGGGCAATGCCAATTCAGGCCCACTATGTAAAGATTCTAAAGGCAAGATTGGGCAGCGATGCAGGTTTGATTGGCGCAGCGATAATAGCGAAAGAGCCTTTTTACCGTTGAATAGAGTAAAGTAAGGAGCGGACCTATGAAGATTTTTATCGATACTGCTAATATAAAAGAGATAAGAGAAGCAGTTGAGATGGGTATAATTGATGGGGTAACTACCAATCCTACTTTGCTTGCTAAAGAAAGTCAACCTGCCATTCAGATTCTTAGAGAAATATGTAGCATTGTTTCCGGCCCTGTGAGTGCTGAGGTTGTTACCTTGGATACCGAAGGGATGATTAAGGAAGCAGAGGAGCTTGCCAAGATTGCCAAAAATATTGTAATAAAAATCCCTTTGACTAAAAACGGTCTTAAGGCAGTAAGGATTCTGGCAGATAGACGTATAAAGACCAATGTTACACTTTGCTTTTCTCCTGCTCAGGCGCTTTTAGTTGCCAAGGCAGGTGCAGATTATGTATCGCCGTTTATTGGTAGATTAGATGACTCTAGTCATAGAGGCATGGATTTGATTAGTGATATAAAGAGGATTTATCAGAATTATGGATTTAAAACCCAGATAATTGTTGCTTCAGTGCGTAACCCACTGCATGTGGTAGATGCTGCCAAGATAGGCGCAGATATCGCTACCGTACCTTTTGCAGTAATAGAGCAATTGGTTAAACACCCTCTTACAGATATAGGAATCCAGAGATTTTTCGAAGATTACAAGAAGATCCCTGTTAGGTAGATATGCCCAAATTTCATAATTCCAGTTCTAATCTTTTAATCTCCCAATTTATAATTTATTTATGGGTAGCAATCATAAATTTGATATTTTTTTTAGATAGACCCCATCTTTATGTTTATGCCCAAAAAGAGGAAGGATGGCCGGTGATTGTAAATGGTGATACAGTAGAGTATTCTATGGACAAGAAAGAGGTTATTGCCAGCGGAAACGTTGAAGTTACATACAAAAACACCCGCCTGACTTGCGAGAGGCTGACCGTTAATACAGAAACAAAAGATGCCAAAGCCGAGGGTAATGTGCGCTTAGAGGAAGATAGAGGAATAATTGAAGGTAAGGAGATCGTATATAATTTCCAAACCAAAACAGGCCTGATAATAGATTCTGAGTTTAGAGCTAGCCCTTATTTTGGTAGAGCCAAGGAGGTAAAAAAACTAAGTGAGGATGAGTTTGTTGCTTTAGATGGGTATATGAGCACTTGCAGTTACGATAAACCTCATTATCGTATCACCTCAAAAAAGATAGATTTCTTTATGGATGATAAGGTTTTGACAAGGAATGTAAAAGTGTATGCAGGTAGACTGCCGATTTTATATCTACCCCAGTATAATCACAGCCTTAAAGACCCCCTCTTACATGTACAGGTTATGCCTGGCAAAAGGAGGGACTGGGGTCCTTATATGCTTACTGCCTGGAGATACACATTGACTGATAACGCTACAGGTAGAATCTATCTTGATTATCGTGACAGGTTGGGTGTGGCAGAAGGATTTGGTCTTAATTATAACACACATAACTTTGGCAGAGGAGATTATAAATATTATTATACCCAAGAGAGGAGCAGAGAGTTCGATGAATACCAACCTGCTGAATTTCAGCGATACTTCATACGTTGGCGTCATAAATGGAATATTGACGCCAGAACAGATTTTACCTCAGAATACTATAAGATAATTGATTCAAAGAGGATGCTTTATGGTAATGAGTACAATTTCTTGAAGGATTATTTTTATCGTGAATACGAAAAGGATGCTCAACCCTTATCGTATTGGTTTTTGCACCATTATTTTAGATATTCTACTTTGGATATTCTTCTTCAGAAACGCACCAATCGTTGGTATACGCAATTGGAAAAATTACCAGAGATAAAGTACAGTCTGCCGAGCATAAAGATACTACAGACGCCATTTTATTTTGAGAATGCTACGGAGTTAGCAAATTTCAACTACAAGAATGCCGTTCCTTCCTCTTCTGTTAACGACATAAATGTTAAAAGGTGGGATACTTATAACAAATTTTCTTTACCTCTAAAGGTGATATTCTTGAATGTGGCTCCTTTTGTAGCCAGTCGACAGACATTCTATGATAAGGATGTATATGGTTCAAGCGTTTGTCCGCGCACAGTTTTTTATACAGGCTCTGATTTGAGCACAAAATTTTACCGCATCTTTAATATAAAGTCTAAGTTCTTGGGTATGGATATAAACGGTCTTAGGCACGTGGTTACACCTTCTCTGTCCTACACCTATAATCATGACCCTACCGTATCTAGTACTAAACTAAAACAGATAGATAGCATTGATTCTATAGCGCGCAATAACTCTGTAGCCTTGCTTTTGTCTAACAAATTGCAAACCAAACGCAATGATGTTACTGTGGATTTGTTAAATTTGAGAGTGAGTTCAGATTACATCTTTTATAGGGTAGACCCCACAACCAATAATAAAAGTTCAGGGCATCTTAGCGACATCCTTTTTGATTTAGAACTTCTGCCTTATTCCTGGATGAGATTAGATGTAGATGCCATTTATGATAGACAGCAGAATACCTTCAGCCAGGCCAACGCAGATATGAATTTTAACTTCAAGAGATGTTCTATTGGTATGGGGCAACGTTATCAAAGAAAGGCAGGCAAGGAGTTAACCTTCAGTTTTGATGGGCGCATCAATCCTAAATGGAAATTTGGGATATACGAGAGATATCAGTTTGTAGATACCTTAGATTACAAGCGAGGTTTAAAGAACCAGCAGTACACCTTTTCAAGAGACCTGCATTGTTGGACTATAGATTTTACTTACGAGATAGAAAAAGACAAGGGGCATGCAGTATGGGTTGTATTCAGATTAAAGGCCTTTCCTGAGATAGAATTTGATTTCAATCAGACTTACCATGCGCCCAAATCGGGGGCACAGACCACTACGCCATGAATATCTCTATTGTAGGTTCAGGATATGTAGGGTTAGTAACTGCAGCTTGTTTTGCTGAGTTGGGTAATAAGATAATTTGTGTGGATAGTGATACAAAAAAGATAGACTGTCTTAAAAGAGGTGTCGTTCCTATATATGAACCTGGTCTTGATGAGCTTGTCAGGATGAATGTAAAGAAAAGAAGACTCAGGTTTTCTGTGAGCATAAATGAGGCAGTAAGGTATTCAGATATAATCTTTATTGCTGTGGGAACTCCTTCTTTAGATAATGGTGAGGCAGACCTTACCGGCATAGAGAATGTAGCGCGCAATATAGCCTTGAGTATAACTAAATATCGGCTGATAGTAGAAAAATCTACTGTTCCGGTGGAAACAGGAGAATGGGTTAAGCGTACCATTTTAACTTATATTAGACGTAAGGTAAGATTTGACGTTGCTTCTAATCCTGAATTTTTAAGAGAAGGTTCAGCTATAAACGACTTTATGCATCCTGATAGGGTGGTCATAGGGGTTGAATCAAAGAAAGCCAGGGATATACTTGTCAATCTATATAAACCATTGAATGCACCATTATTGATTACAGATATTAAATCCGCAGAGTTGATTAAGCATGCAAGTAATTCTTTTTTAGCCACTAAGATTTCCTTTATCAATGCTATAGCACGTATCTGTGAGAGGGTGGGAGCAGATGTGGTAGAAGTGGCCAGAGGGATGGGATTAGATAAAAGAATTGGCACTGAATTTTTGAATGCAGGCATAGGCTATGGTGGTTCTTGTTTTCCTAAGGACGTAGATGCCTTTATCCACATCGCAGAAAAATTAGGTTATAATTTTGATTTACTGAAGGTGGTAAGGGATATTAATCAAAAACAGAGGAAATTCTTTATTGATAAGGTGAAGGATGCCCTTTGGGTTATCAAAGATAAGACCATTGGAGTTTTAGGGTTATCTTTTAAACCAAACACAGATGATATTCGCAATGCTCCATCTATTGAGATAATACAGGCTCTTCAATCAGAGGGCGCAAGGATTAGAGCCTATGACCCTTCATCTGCGGTGGATAAGGCAAAGAGGATTTTAAGAGGAGTCATCTTCTGTCGGGATGTCTATGAGGTTTTTCGGCAGAGTGATTGCGCGCTGGTTATTACTGAGTGGAATGAATTTAAGGAATTGGATTTTTTAAAAATAAAAAAAATAATGAAGCGTCCCCTGATTATTGACGGTCGCA
>JAMWDE010000103.1 GCA_023818905.1 Candidatus Omnitrophota bacterium
CATCCGGACTGGTTCGGAGCAAATAACCCTCGTCAGGCAATAGAGAATATTCTTGGAACCACCCAGTATGTTGCCTCAGAGATTAAAAAGATTGATTCAGGGCATCCCGTATATACGGTTTGGGCAGATCTGCCCACTAAAGAACAGGTATCAAAAGTACCTAGTCTAGATGGCTGGGGAATAAACTACTATGATATAAAAAGAATCATAAATGGAGAATTCTTTAGAAAAGCCCAGGAGATTTTTGGCAATAAAGTATTCTTTGTCCATGAGACCGGTGTAGATAGTTTTGATTCTGCTACAGGAAGGCAAAATCAAACCCTTCAGGCGCAAGAAGCAGTAAGGATTTTTGAAGCGGCTTTAAAATATGCGCCCTCTAACTTTAAATATCTGAGTTTTATGTCTGCCAACGATGAACCCTGGAAGCCACAGGTGGAAGGCTGTTGTATTGCGCGTTCTGATGGCTTATCGGATCAGTTTAATGGCAGATATTGGGGATTCTTTACTCAAAAAGGAGAACCCAAAAGGGTAGTGGATTTATTATTTGGTAAGATAAAAGAGATGCTTGGTAAGAAAACTATAGATAGAGTGGCTCAGGTTGTAAGAAGCACTCAGCCATCAGAGAGAGAAGAGAGGACAACTCAGCTTGCCTCCAGACCAGAAGATACACAGAGAGCAGCAGTGGAACAGAAAAAAGAAATAGTTACAACAGGCCTTGCAGGAGAAAGAAAAGGTATCAGAGAGGAATTAGATAGGTTTAAAACAGAAATAAATAGAGCAAAAGAAGAGTTAAGAAAACGTAGCCAGATGCAAAATAAGGGTATAAAAAATACTGATGAAGAAATAAAAAGGATTAATGAAAGTTTAGATAAAATTTTAGAAGAAATTGAAAGAGTAAAGGCATCTTTAGAGATAAGCGAGCCTGAAGAAGCAAAGAGATATTTAGAAGACACACGTCTTAAAGCGACCTTTGATTTGATAGCAGGCTATGTGAATCTTTACAACAGTAATCCTGATAATGCCTTAAAGATGAGGATAGAGCAAATAAAGAATAATAGCAAGGGCAAAAACGAAATCCGTATAGGTATAGGTTATAATTGGCAGAATCCACTAGGTAGTGTTTTAAGTAAAGAGTTTCTGCCGAACATCTATCTTAACATATTGGTGCCTTCGGATTATTATACTGCCTCTGAGGCGCTGAATTTGATAAAGGGTTTGAGCGCAGGACAATTAAGGATAGCCGGATACCTTGGTTTGGGAAGGAATATATTATTTGATTTGCCAAACTATATTAAAGGTAGACCCCATCAGGATGAGAGCGGATTATTAGTAGTCCCTGAAGGTGTGCGCTTAAAGAATCCTTTTGTTTCTAAATCCACTTTCTATCCGCAGGATATATATAAAGATGGCAGATGGCAGAAACAAGGACCTGTAAAATATTACGATTCTCCTTTATTACGGTTGCCGGATCAGGTATTACCAGAGACTTTTGGTAGAATTCCCGGAATAGGAAAACTTTTTGGCGATTACCGTAACACCGCAGTCTGGGAAAAAACAAAATATCCGGCAATAGTAATATTTGGGAATATTGAGCAAGAGTTCTATCAAAAGGGCTTAAGGAACCAGGATAAAAATAAGTTATATCTAATAAGAAGAGAAGGCCAAGATGCAGCATTATATGAAGTAGACTTAAAAGCCAGTACTGTAAAAACATGGCTTAGGGTACCTAGATTTACTCCTGAATCTAAAGAGTATTGTAAGGATTTTGGTCTGTGGCAGGAGGATGGCGAGGTTTATATTATACCTTCCTTGTGGATACTTGAGCAGATTAGACTACATCATCAGGTATATTCTGGAAAAGCAATCGCTGCCTTAGTTAATCCTTTAACCGGTGAGATTTTAGATGATATAAGGGATCCTAACACCGGTAAGATTCAACCAGGATTAATTACGCGTCTGCAGGATATGCCTGTTACTACAAAAGTTAAAATATCCTATACGAGGAACGGCATGGTGGTTAATCCTAACGAAGAAACAGAGGTAGATGTCTGGACAGGCATTCAATTAGGAACTTGGTCAAATGGTGAGCCGGTTTATCCTGTGCTTATATATTCTGTGGATTCGGCTAAATTGAATTACTGGTTATGGAGAAAGGTTCCTGTTTCCGAGCGGGTTGATTTTGTAGGTGATTTTATAGATTTAGAAGGAAATATTACTCCTATTTTTAAAAATAACCAGCATAGTTTAAAGCAGGTTAAATTAGATAGTCTAAAAGAGGTAAGGTTATCAGACAACTATCGGATTACGCTTCCTAAAGGAATGCCTGTTTATAGTTTAAATGGTAGATTAGGTATATTTGTGGAAAAGCCAGAGAGAATTCCCTTGGCACGTTTAAGTTTTAACCGCGGAGTATTTTATCTTTATGATGA
This sequence comes from Candidatus Omnitrophota bacterium, assembly GCA_023818905.1. Classification (GTDB taxonomy): domain Bacteria; phylum Omnitrophota; class Gorgyraeia; order Gygaellales; family Profunditerraquicolaceae; genus JAMWDE01. Next base: position 2,430 of record JAMWDE010000103.1, read on the forward strand.
AAAAGAAATCCATTCCCTCTTAAGTGCCGAAAAGAACAAAACTACTTATGCGGTATTTTCTGATAGATTATATGCACTTTTAGAATACGGCGCAAATTTAGATGATTATCGTCTGCATCCTGATATTTGGGCAGTAGGCATAAGTAAAGAAGGGATCAGAGAGTATAGATATCCACCTCTGGGAGTTAAGCCTGAGGATTTAAGAAGGATTTTGGCTCAAGATGGTTTGGGAAGGATTCCCGCATCAATTCAAAAATTGTTAAAAGATACAGAAGACATCATTGCTTTGCTTTCTTCTGCAGGAGAAGAGTATGTAACTACAGATTTTATAAACAAACTAAAAGAAGCAAAAGATAGGCTTTCAGCATCAGAGAGTAATTTAAGAGAAGCGCAAAAAAGATATGAGGAAGATATAAATAGGCAATTTGAAGAACGCACCAATAGTCTTTTATTATTAGCAAGAGGCTATTTCTCTGTTCTGCGGGCTATTTCAGAACAAGAGGCGAAGGATAACGCTGAGTTTTATTTAAAGAGAGTACTTTCTCAGATGTATCCTGAAGAGACAGAATATAACCGGGCACTTTATTCTATCAAGAATAGCAAAGACCCGGTTTCAACTTTCAAACAGTATCTTAATGATTACCTTAAGCGCCAGAAAGAATACGCCTTAAATCTAATCCAGCAAGAATCTAGAAATATAGAGTGGTTAAATTATAGGATAAAGATATTGGATAAAGCCATAGAAGATTTAACTAAACCTGCAGAACAAGTTAATGATCCCGAAGGATTCAAAGACCATATCCGGCCAGTAGAAATTGAATTGGAAGCAATCCAAGAGGCTCTTTCCCATCTTTCAGAGCAAGGCAAACCTAAAAAAGATCCTGAAGGGTTTGAGCAGCACACCTCATCAGTACGTGCAGAGCTTGATAAACTCCAACAGGCCATTACTCATCTTTCAGAGCAAGGCAAACCTAAAAAAGATCCTGAAGGGTTTGAGCAGCACACCTCATCAGTACGTGCAGAGCTTGATAAACTCCAACAGGCCATTACTCATCTTTCAGAACAAGGCAAACCTAAAAAAGATCCTGAAGGATTCCAACAACATATTCAACCTGCCAGAGTAGAACTTTCTCAGCTTAGAGATGCCTATAATAGATTGAGGCGTGCAGGTACGGAAAGGGAAATTTATGAAGGTGATTTTATAGTAGATGAGAGAGATTGTATAAAAGGTTTAAACTACTGGCAGGATGAATTAAGAAGGATAAACAACGCAATTAAAGATGTAGAGAAAAAACTTGACTGGGCTATCCTGAATAACAATATCGCAGCTATCAGGTTCTATAACAATTATATTAACTATCTAAGGATAAAACCTGCTTATATTAATGCGGTAATAGAGGATCTTAACAAAGATCGGGCATTTCATTTAGGTTCAAGAGAATCTGCGGAAAGCATAAGAGCAAGAAAACTCCGTTTTTATGAAGTGAGTATAGACTATCTTCAAAAAACCATCGCCCTCTTAGAAGAAGGCGCAAATGTGGTGGTGAATGATTACTCTGAAATAGGCAAGCATGTTCTTTCTCAAGACCAAGTAAATGCAGGTCTAAACTACTGGAATATTGAAAAACAAGCACTTCCCAAACAGATAGAAGATGCAAAGAAGAAACTCGAGTGGGCAAGATTAGATAAAAACGAAGCGGCTATCCGTTTCTATACTAATCTTTTGAATTATATCACTACCACAAAGACAGACTTCATCAATCTAGCTATCGCTGATTTAGAGGCAGATCAAAAAATACATCAAGGACGTCCTGAGCCCTCTGCCAGCATAAAATCCCGCAAAGAGGCATTCTATAAAGGAAAGAAAGACTATCTTCAAAAAACCATCGCCCTCTTAGAAGAAGGCGCAAATGTGGTGGTGAATGATTACTCTGAAATAGGCAAGCATGTTCTTTCTCAAGACCAAGTAAATGCAGGTCTAAACTACTGGAAT
>JAMWDE010000104.1 GCA_023818905.1 Candidatus Omnitrophota bacterium
TTTATTTCTCTTTAGTCGTCAGACCTTTAAAGAGATAAAGGAGATCATGCTTAAGATTTTTACAGGAAAACACTGATATGTGGGGGTTGAGTATATATCAAATAATAAAAGGAAAGATAAAAAAGATAATACTTTTTATATGTTACTATTCAGGTGTCTTTGATATTATTAGGGTTATCTTCTCTGAGGAGTATACCCCTATTCTTCTTTACCATCGTATCCTGAAGGATAACGGTAGAGATTCTATATTTTATTTATGGGGTTTAGGTATTACAGAAAGAGAGTTTGAGAGGCAGGTGCGTTATCTAATCAGAAGATACAAGGTGGTCAACCTCAATGAATACATACAAAGAAAAAATAAAGGAGAGAGGATTTCAGGTATGGCGGTTATTACCTTTGATGATGGGTTCAGAGATTTTGGTTTAGAGATTTTAAGGAAGTACAATTTAACTGCTACAGTTTTTATATTTACGGATTCATTTAATAAAGTCTTTTGGAGACACAAGTTATTTTTTATTCTGGATAGCACTCAGAAAAAAAATTTTACCTTGGAACTACCTGGTGGTATAGTCCTTAAACTCTCTACAACAGATACGCAGAATAAGATACATACCGCCTTAAGGTTATTTGACTTATTGAATTATCTAAATCCACAGGAGGTACAAGATGCGTTAGATGCGTTATCCAAGGCAGTTGAGTGTAGGGATGAGTTAAAGCCAGAGGATGTGTACCTTACCTACGAGGAGATAAAGGGATTATCCTTAACCGGCATACATTTTGGCGCTCACTCTGTTAGCCATAGAGACCTGTGCACCTTAGAAGAATCAGAGAAAAGAAATGAAATTGCAAGTTCTACGAGTTTATTGATGGGTATAGTAGGAAGAGAGGATTCTGTTTTTGCTTTTCCTTATGGTAGATACGATGAACAGATTGTTGAGATGCTTAAAGAAGAAAGATTTCTCTGTGCAGTTACCAGCGATGAGGGGCTTAATAGCACTAAGCAAGATAACTACAGATTAAAGAGAATCTATATAAACAGAGGTAGTATGCCAGAATTTGCCTATAAGATTTCAGGTGCAGAGATGCTGTTTATAAGGTTCATTACTTTTGCAAATACACTGCGTAGTTCTATGGTAAGTATAATAAAAAAGATGGATAGGTATTCTGGCTATAAATTAGGCAGGATTATCCGAAGGTTGACCAATGTGAATACCGCGCGTTATTGGGATAATTATTTTTCGCAGTATGATAATTTCTGGAGAGATTTCCCTTACAGATTCCTTAGAGAATTTTTGCCTAAGGATACAGCATTTTCTCTTTTGGATATCGGTTGCGGTTTGGGTGACGGCTGCCAGTTATTAAAAAGATGTTTTCCTTTAGCGGTTATTGAGGGAGCAGATTTTAGCCCTTTGGCAATACAGAAGGCAAAAAACAAAGATCAGGACATTAACTTTTTTGTTTTAGATATCAGAAGACAAAACCCACCTCACAAATATGATTTTATCAGTTTGGTACATATACTGGAGCATTTTGATAACCCCTATCCTATATTGGATAAGTGTCTTAGGTATGTAAACAAGGCGGTATTTTTAATAGTACCTTATACGGAGAAATTTGAAAGCCCTCTGCTTTATGCTTTTGGTGAGCATCGTTATCTGTTTAATGAACATACATTCTGTCGATATAAATGTAGCGTATTGGAGATTACCAGATATATCCCCAGCGCTGGTTATAGATATATATTTTATAAGATAGAACCTTAAGGCAGAGATGTTAAAAAAATTATTAAAATCAATTATTCCTTCTCAGTTATTCTGGATACCGCGATATTATCTTTTTCACCAAAGGCTGTCTTTAAGGAATCATGGCATAATACTTGATGCTGGTTGCGGAGAAGGGATTGTTACTGAAGATTTATTGAAGCGAAAGTTGAAGGTTGTAGGCGTAGATATATCTCTTGCTCAACTCAGAGTCGCCGAATCTCGCTGTCATAGAGATATATTCGTTCAGGCAGATGTAGGACATCTGCCGTTTAAAGATGGCATTTTTGACATAGTTTTTTCACTTGATGTCCTGGGAAATGTAAAAAGTATAAGAGATGTCTTTTTGGAATTTCATCGTGTGCTTAAGCCAGAAGGAATATTGTTTATTTCTGTAAGAAGAGAATATCACAGTTCTTGTAAATTGTTCGTCTTACAAAGGGCCATAAGAAAAATTACCCCCAGGTTTTTATACACCCGTGATTTGCCCAATGGTATGGCCTGGCTTGATTCTACGTCCGAAGAAGAGAAGGAAAGATTAGGCAATATTTACTCTCTGGCAGAGCTCGAAGAGAAGTCTAGAGGTTTGTTCCGAATTATCCAGCAGGAATATTTTATGAAGATGTTTACAGCTTTAGCCAGAGACGTAGTATATGGCGTAAAGGGATTTTATTATATAAGATGCATACTGTTTTTTATGGTAATCAGAATCGAGCGTTATTTTTTTAAGAGGATGCCCGGTTACTGTATCTTTTTAGAACTTATGAAGATATAAATGGTTATCCTGAGCGTCTCACTTACTGATTTGTGGTCTTGGGGTAAGAGTAAAGGTATACCTTCTTTGTATGCTTCACAGAAGAGTTTTGTCCAGAGAGGTCACAGCGTTTATTTTCTTTGTCCTTTGCGCACAAAGGACTCAAGACAAAAGGAGGATTACGAAGGAATCCGTATTGTGCGTTTTTGTCTGCCTTTTAATATAAGCAGTCTATCGGTTATTAATCTTTCTTCTGATAAACTTGCACTACGCCTAAGGAGTAGTTTTATCTTCAACTTAGAGTGGCTTCTGTTTCAAATATTTGGTTTAATTCACGGTATAAGGTTATCTTTGAGTATAAAACCGCATATCATATATGTGCATGGTTTAACTCCGGCATTGCCCGGGTTTATTATCAGTAGATTATTTAATGCCAAACTGATAATCCGTGTCTATGGCACTAGGGAACTCTATTGGCAGTGGGATAACCTTTGGCTAAGAATTAAGGAGTTCAGGGATTATTTAAGCTTTAAGATACCCGCAGATTATTTTATTATTACCAACGATGGAAATTATGGAGACAGCTTAGCCCGCAGGCTGGGAGTGCCAGCAGAAAGAATAAGGAATTGGAGGAATGGGGTTGATTTTGATATGTATGAGCCAGACAAAGGACATAAGGAAAAGGTTTTGAAAGAATTAGGACTTCCTTTATCTACAAAGGTCATCATCTCTACTGCGCGTCTCATTCCTATATATGGAGTAGATAGACTTATATTTGCGCTTTCAGAGTTATTTAAAAAAAATCAGGACTGTATCTGTATTATCTTAGGTGATGGGCCACAGAGGCAGATGCTTAGGGAGTATGTCAACAAGGTCGGTATTCAAAATAGGATTTTCTTCTTAGGCATAGTAGACAGAGAGAGAGTCAAACAGTTTTTGAATGCCGCAGATATATTTGTACTCCTTTCTAAATATCATAATTGCACCAACACGATGTGGGAGGCGATGGTTTGCGGTAAATGCATTGTGACTATAGAAAATGAAGCAATAAGAGAGGTCTTGACTCACCAGGTTAATGCCATCTTGATAAGGCCGGATGAAATCCCTCATTTTTCTCAGATACTATCCGAGCTTTTAAATGATGAGATTTTGATAGAGCAGTTAGGCAAAAGAGCGCATCTGAGGGCAAGAGAGATTTTAGAGCCGTGGGAAGTCAGAATGGAGAGGGAAGTCAGATTATTAGAGGAGTTGTGCAAAGTCAAAATATAATATGAGATTTAGACGGATACTGTTAGTGAATCCAGCATATCCGCGTAAAAGGGTAAAAGTCGTCTTTTGCGCAGGGTTAGGTTACATAGCACAGATGCTCCAAGATGAAGGGTTTCAGTATGATGTGTTAGATATGAGTTTAGGTTATTCCTATAAAGACTTGAATAAAAAGATACTTAACTTTAAACCTGAACTTATCGGTATTTCTATGATGACTTATAGATATAAAGATACCTATAGTATGATAAAACAGATCAAGAGCGATTTTCCTAACATTAGTATAGTTGTAGGAGGTCCTCATGTATCCTTGTTCAGGCAGGTTGTTCTTTACGATTGTCCAGAAATAGATTATGGAGTAGTGTTAGAGGGAGAGCATACTTTAATAGAGCTATGCAAGGGTTATTCTTACGAATCTATAAAGGGCCTTATTTTTAGAAAACAGGGCGCAATAATTTATAATGGAGATAGACCTTTTATAGAAAAACTGGATGAACTCCCATTCCCTAGGTATGAAAAATTTGAACTCGGGAAGTCTTTTAATAAGCATTGGAATGCCTTGCCTATTGTTTCCTCTAGAGGTTGTCCTTTTGAATGTATATACTGCACGGTTAGG
>JAMWDE010000105.1:0-2280 GCA_023818905.1 Candidatus Omnitrophota bacterium
ATAATCTACATCTCTTCTGTCGCAAACACTGGCTATCCTATTTCCAATCTCCTCTGCTCGCTTAAGTATCAATGGGTCATCTACAAGTTTATATTTATTCTCTATTTCTTTGGCAATGGAACGACCTATCTGAACTTCTTTATCTGTGCTGTAGAAATATACCTCTTCTTTTCCGGTAACTATGTTGTATTCAGCAGAACAACCAAATAAGACCAAGCAACTAAAAGGTAAAAGGAAAAATATAAGTAAAGATATCTTAACCCCTAAGTCCTTAAGCATACAGTAAATCCTCCTTAAGGGAAGTCCCACTACATTATAGAAACAACCTTCAATGCGTCGGATGAACAATGCACCTTTACCTTGGATATCAAAACTACCCGCTTTATCCAACGGTGAAACGTCTCTAAAATAGTTTTTTATTTCTCTATCAGTTAATCTATCCATATAGACCTTAGTTCTTTCACAACCAAGTCTTATCTTGCCTTTATCCTTATCTATAATGGCTATACCTGTATACACCCATTGCGGGTTACGAGTTAGTTTCTTTAACATACGGTAAGCATCTTTTAAATCTTTTGGCTTGCCAAATATCTGGTTATTTTGGGCAACCACTGTATCTGCGCCAATAACCACACCTGAGCTTATCCTTTTGGCTACATCTTTAGCTTTACTTAAAGCATTTTTCTTTACTAACTCTGCATATGAAGGGCAACTTTTTTTATTATCCTCTCTAACGTAAGAGGGTAAAACCTTAAATTTCCATCCCAACATCTTAAGGAGTTTTTTACGTGCTAATGAATCGGATGCCAAGTATATAGTTCTCATAGGACTAACTTAATGCAGCACTTTCTCCTGCCAAGTACCCCGTAGAGAAAGCTGCCTGTAGATTAAAGCCTCCGCTACCAGCATCTACATCTATCATCTCGCCGGCAAAATATAATCCTCTGATAATACGCGATTCCATGGTACGAGGATTTATATCCTTTAGAGAAATCCCACCCCTGGTAATCATCGCCTCCTCTATGGGTCTGGCACGGACAATATTTAAGTGCCATCTTTTAAACAGAGATGCCATCCTACTACGCTCTGAGTAGGTTATCTGGCTACCCTTCTTTTCAGGATTGATATCTGCGGTTTTAATAAAAACATCTATCAATCTTTTGGGTAATAGACTCTTTAAGATGCTTCTAATAGTCTTTTTTGCATTTAATCTAAATTCTCTTAATAGTCTTGCATGAAGTTGCTCTATAGACAAACCAGGTTTTAAGTCTATCTCTAAGTACACAGTTTTATTAAGACTCAGCCAATCAAAAATCTGACCGCTTAAGGATAAAACCAGCGCGCCTCCTACGCCAAATTTAGTAAAGGTCAACTCTCCGATATCCGAAACTATCCTCTTTGAGTCATTACTAAATATAACACGGATATTCTTCAATATCAACCCCCTAAGAGATGGATATCTGGGAAAGGTCTGTAAAGGAACTAATCCTGGTCTAAGCTCTACTATACGATGACCTAACCTCTGAGAAAGTTTTATCATCTGACCATCTGAACCAGTAAAACTGTAAGATGTGCCACCTGTGGCTAAAATAATCCTATCCGCGGAGATTATCTTACCATCTGCAAGTATTACTGCTCTCACCGAAGCGTCTCTAATAAGTATGTCTCTTACAGTATTATTGAATAGAATCCTTACCTTATTATTATGTAGTTGCTCTTCTAAGATCTTTAATACAGTCTCTGATCTTTTGTCAGCAGGAAATACGCGTCCCTGTCTTTCTGTTTTAAGCCTTAAGCCCCTACTCTCAAAAAAATGCATCAAATCTTGGGGAGAAAATTTTTGGAATGCATTTCTTAAAAATTGACCGTTACGGCCAAAATTTTTAAGGAAGGGGTCTAAATCACAGGTATTGGTGAGATTGCATCTACCTTTGCCGCTTAAGAGAAGTTTTCTTCCCGGATGTGGATTCTTTTCTATAAGAACTACATCCTGTTTGAGCTGAGCCGACCTTATAGCAGCCATCATCCCTGCAGGCCCAGCACCTACTACCACAATTCTCTTTAGACTCACTTAAGATGCCTACCTTAATCTAGAAGCTCAGAACTTAAAAATATAGATTCTAATTTTATTCCTGCCTTTGCCAGATTTTGTCTGGCTCCTTCCTGCCTATCCACAATAACTATAGCCTTTTTAACCTTAACTCCCAATTCATCTAAGGCTGATTTTGCCTCAATAAGTGCCTTGCCAGTAGTGGCTACATCATCTATCAGAATTACGTT
>JAMWDE010000105.1:2290-4383 GCA_023818905.1 Candidatus Omnitrophota bacterium
TTCAATGCGACGCTGCATACCATGTTCCTTTATAGCCTTTCTTACAATGAATGTCTTTATAGGATTTTTTTTAATATAGCTTAAAGCTGCTACCGCTCCTACTATAGGGTCTGCGCCTAAGGTAGGTCCACCCACGGCTTCTACATCCATCTGCTTTATCAAATCTAAGATAATCTCTGCAGTTAGATATGCGCCTTCTGGCGTAAGGGTAATTATCCTACCATCCAGATAATAATTACTTATCCTACCAGAAGACAAAACGAACCTACCTTTCTTAAAGGCTTCTTTTTTTAGCAACATCAATAATCTTTTTTTCTTTTTATTCAAGCAGGATTTCTTCATACAAGGTTTATTCTACTATTATAATCTAAAATTGTCAATTCTAATTAGATAAAATTAGATATTTTTTATAAAAATTATAGCTAAAGAAAGGGCTTTCTTTTAGAGGAGTAAGATATCTTAAAGTTTCTATATACGAGTAAATCATTTAAGCTAAAGCTACAATTGCCTGAAATATAATAAGTTATGCAAATTTAATTTAAAAAATATTTTTACAATACCTTACTTACTATAATACGGCCTAGTTTAATATTTCCCCTACCGCAAAAAAAGTTGACAATGGTAAAAAAAAATGGTATATTTTTTTTGAAAATAAGGATTATCTTGATTAGGAGGGAATCAAGATAATAAGCCAACAAAACAAAAAGGGTCAGGTTGGCTTTTTTTATTTTCTGCAAAAATAAATATTTTTAAAAACTATTATGTTTAGTTTGAGCAAAAAATACCTATCTATTACTCTTGTTCCCTTTCTCATCTCTGCTTTGGTCTTCAAAAATACCAATGCCAATGATGATCCTAAATACAAAGGATGGGCTACGCTTTCCGGAAACCTCAGTTTTATAGAAATGGAGGGTTCTGATTCTATAGAATGGAAAGAGTTAGGGCTGATAGATGAAGAAGGGAATATCACTATATTGATCGGCGAATTAGTAACCCAGTTATATGACAAAATAGACAGATATGTAACTCTTACAGGTGTGTATAAACCACCAATGTTAGTTAAAGGTAAGCCAACGCCGGTTTTGGAAATAAAATTTATAGATGAGGTGAAAGATGAAACACAAAAATAACCTTAAATTTAAGTTATATAAAATCTCTCTGGTAGTATTAATTACCTTTTGTACCATTGCCCTGAATTTGTTTTACCATCAGAAATTATACTCAGAAGAAAATGATAGCTCATCTGTAACTGGAATTAATACCAATGATAAGGGCAGAATCAATTCCGTATATTATCCATCCTTCCAAAGCCCAAGCCAAACAATTAATAACGCATCTTCTGAATCTGAGGCTTCTGAAACAACGGGCTCAGTAACAATCTCATACTCTGCGCAGAAGGGCGGATTCGTTTATATAGACGCTAATGGCAAAGAGGTATTATTAAGTATTAGCGATTTATTTGGACCTAATGCCAATGCCAGTTTGTTAGTTTATTTAAAGATAGAAAATGGAACCGCACTGGTAGTTTATTTTAGTAATAGTAATACTCAGACAAAAACTATCTATCTAGTAAGAAAATATAAAAGTGGCACATCTATTAAAGAATGGGAATATGATGTTTCCAGTCGCCAGATAATCTATTTTCACACTACCGGCAATCTGATCGGTAAGCCTGACTATGTAGTTCAGGAAAATGGTGGGTGGTTCCGTTGGGCAGACAATAATTCTTTGGATCCAGAACATACTGACCAGATACAACATCTAGGTTGGCATACCCAAGAAGGAAGACAGTTTGCTGAGCACTTTTTGGCACAAAATTATTTTTACGATACAAATGGTAATCTTACCCAAATCGAATACTACACTTCCACCGGTGGTATAGGAAATGAAATAGGTCCGTACAGAGTTTACGGAAGGTATACCTACCGTATTGATAAATTTGGTAGCTACGGTAAAAAGATAAGCACCACTTATTACAACGACCCTTATCCTGGAAATTGGGACCCCGAGATAGAGGGAATTATTATACGTGATAATTTCGGTCGTTATTTTCTCCAGCAGAGTGACGGAAGTAAATGGTTGATTATCGCACG
>JAMWDE010000106.1 GCA_023818905.1 Candidatus Omnitrophota bacterium
CTATAAAAAGGAGGCTTCTTTTCTTTAATGTAGAATCACTACCTGAATTGGAAAATATCAATCGTATCTCACAGAGACTTAAGAGGATACCGGATGTGGCAATACGTATAAACCCAGATGTTGAGCCAAGGACCCACAGGTACATAACTACAGGTAAGATTACAAACAAATTTGGTATCGATTTTGATAGTGCTTACAGGATTTTTTTAGTTTCTCATAAGTTTAGTCATGTAAGAATCTTGGGCCTTCATATACATATAGGTTCGCAGATAACAGAAAGCGCGCCTTATGTCTCAGCAATTAAGAAGATGTTAAATTTTATCCAACGACTAAAGAAGATAAATATAAATTTAGAATATCTTAATATCGGTGGAGGCTTAGGGATTATTTATAATAAAGAGACCCCTCAGACCGCCAAAACTTTTGCTCGTCAGATATCTCCGTTGTTAGAAAGGTCTGGTTTAAAGATAATATTAGAGCCAGGTAGATTTATTGTTGGTAACGCTGGGATTTTGGTGACCAAGGTTTTATATGTTAAAACCACTCCAGAAAAGAAATTTGTAATTGTGGATGCGGGTATGAACGACTTGATTCGTCCTGCCTTATACGAGGCATATCATCAAATCTTACCCCTTGCCACTAATCACCAGCAACCAACGGCCAAATACGATATAGTAGGGCCTATTTGCGAGAGTGCGGATTTCTTCGCCAAAGAAAGACGTATGCCCGAAGTTAAAGAAGGAGACTACTTAGCGATTATGGGTGCAGGCGCTTACGGTTTTAGTATGTCTTCTAATTACAATTCAAGACCTAAACCAGCAGAGGTTATGGTAGTAAAAGATAGGGTTTTTTTGATTAGGGAAAGACAGGGTTATAACGATTTAGTGCAGGATGAGATAATACCACCTTTTCTTTTTAGGTATTTAGTATCTAGATGAGAAGAATCGATTTTGTTAAAACGGTTGCCTCAGGTAATGATTTTGTACTGATTAGACACTCTTCCGTTCTATCTAAAATTAATCCGCAATCTTTAGCAAAAATTCTTTGTAACAGAAAGTTCGGCATAGGCGCGGATGGTTTATTACTCTTAGGGGATTCCAAAAAAGCAGATGTAAGGATGCGGATTTTTAATCCTGATGGTTCAGAGGCGCAGATGTGCGGAAATGGTGCGCGTTGTGTGGCTTTCTATCTTGCCCATAGGACAAAAGGCAAAGGAAAGTTTTCTATGGAAACCAAGGCAGGAATTATTAAATCAGAAGTCTTTAAGGATAACGTAAAGATAAAACTTACCTTGCCTGTTGATATAAGATTAAAACAACCTCTTAAGATAGCAGGACGTATATTAAAGATTAACTTTATTGATACCGGCGTTCCTCATACAGTTGTCTTTGTAGAAGGCTTAGATAAGATAGATGTGTTAGGTTTAGGCAGATTTATCCGTTATCATCGGAGATTTTCTCCTCAAGGCACCAATGTAGATTTTGTAGAACCTTTAGACAATAGTGTTATAAGTATAAGGACATACGAAAGAGGCGTGGAAGATGAGACCCTTGCTTGTGGTACAGGAGCAGTTGCTTCTGCTTTGATTTTTGCCGTATCTTGGCCTCGGTCCTCAAGCTCTAAGATAGAGGTATTGACCAAAAGTAATGAAAAGTTAAAGGTCTATTTTAAGAGGGACAAAGATAGATTTGAGGATGTCTGGTTAGAGGGTAAGGCCCGGATTGTATTCGAAGGAAGACTTAACTTATGATTTCAATGAACGAGGAGGCAATATATGTTTAAAGGCTCAATGGTAGCGATCGTAACGCCATTCAAAAATGGTAAGGTAGACGAAAAAAAATTAAGAGACCTAATTGAATTTCACATAAAGAATAGAACCTCAGGGATTGTACCTTGCGGTACAACTGGCGAATCTGCTACGCTTTCTTTTCAAGAACATGAGCGTGTCATTGAGATAACCATTGAACAGGTAAACGCAAGGATACCCGTAATCGCCGGAACAGGTTCTAATTCTACTGAAGAAGCAATTATGCTAACCAGACATGCAGCGAAAGTCAAGGCAGACGCCTCATTACAGGTTGCTCCATATTATAATCGTCCCACCCAGAACGGTCTTTATGAACATTTTAAGGCAATTGCTGAATCAGTGGATATCCCAATAATCCTTTACAATATTGCCTCTCGCACTGGAGTGAATATAGAACCAGAGACCATAGCAAGACTTGCACGGGATTGCAAGAATATTGTGGGCGTGAAGGAGGCGTCAGGAAGTTTAGAGCAGATGTCTCGGATAAAAGCACTCTGCGGTAAAGATTTTGATTTAATTTCAGGAGATGATAGCTTGACCTTACCTGTTTTATCTATCGGAGGCACTGGGGTTATCTCTGTAGTGGCGAATATCGTTCCTAAAGACGTGGCAGATTTGGTAGAGGCATTTCAGAAAGGTGATATCAGGAAGGCCCAGCAATTACATTATAGCTTGTTGCCTTTGGTGAAGGCGATGTTTATAGAGACGAATCCTATACCAGTAAAGACTGCAATGGGACTTTTGGGTATGTGTGAGCCAGAATTGAGACTTCCCCTATGCGCTATGTCTTCAGAAAATTTAGAAAGATTGAAATCAGCATTGAGACAGTACGGTCTTTTGAACTAGTATTTTGTAATTTTAACTAGGAGGAGCGATAATGCTTAAGTTAGGTATTGCCGGTGTATGTGGTAGGATGGGTAGACGTATATACGAATTAGCCAGTCAAGATAAAGATTTTGAGATCACTTTTGCCTTAGAGAAGAAAGGTATTCCTGAGATTGGTAAGGAATTGGGTAGGGTCAAGATATCCTCTAATCCTGATGGGATATTTTTAGTAGATGTTTTTGTAGACTTCACTACACCCGAGGCTACTGAGGCAAATTTAGACTATGTGGCAAAATACAAGAAGGCAGCGGTGATTGGCACCACCGGACTTAGCGATAATCAATTAAAGAAGGTCGAAGAGGTTTCTAGGGTTGTGCCCATTGTATTTTCTCCTAATATGTCTGTAGGTGTTAATGTCATGTTTAAGTTTCTACCACAGATAGCCCAGGGTTTAGGTCCCGATTATAGCATTGAGATAGTGGAGGCGCATCACAGGGCCAAAAGGGATGCTCCTTCAGGCACTGCTAAAAGGTTTGCTCAGATTTTAGCACAGGCAGTTAATAAAGATATACCCATACACGCAATTCGTTTAGGTGATATAGTGGGAGACCACACAATTATATTCTGCGGTAATTCAGAGAGGATTGAGATAAAACACCAGGCACATTCACGTGACCTATTTGTCTTAGGTGCATTAAAAGCAGCAAAATGGGTCTTCGGAAAACCTGTAGGTTTATATTCAATGCAGGATGTATTAAAATGAAGCTTAAACTTTCTAAAAGAATAATCAGTTTACCACCCTATCTATTTGTGGAGATCGATAAAGCAAAAAGAAAAGCCAAGCAGGAAGGTAGAGACATTATAGATTTAGGTATAGGTGATCCAGATCAGCCTACTCCTAAGCATATAATCGAGAGGCTTTCTCAGGAAGCCTTTAATCCTTCAAATCATCGTTATGCCTTAGATCAGGGATTAGTCCAATTAAGACAGGCAATAGCGGTTTGGTATAAGAATAGATTCAATGTAGAACTTAATCCAGATACCGAGATTTTAGCCCTTATTGGTTCAAAAGAGGGCCTTGCCCACTTTCCTTTGGCATTTTTAAATCAAGGTGACTACTCCTTGATACCCGACCCTTGCTATCCACCTTATAAGAGCGGAACTATCTTAGCAGGAGGGAAAATATATCTTATGCCTTTATTAGAAGACAATGCATTTCTTCCTGATTTCAGAATGATTCCACTTAGTATAAGGAGGAAGGCAAAAATAATGTATCTTAACTATCCTAATAATCCCACTACTGCTATTGCAGGAGATGACTTTTATTCTCAGGTAGTTGATTTTGCACAAAGAAATAAGCTTATAGTAATCTCTGACCTTGCCTATTCTGAAATCACTTTTGACGGCTATCGCGCTAAAAGTTTTTTGGCTACAGAGGGAGCCAAGGAAGTAGGTATAGAATTCCATTCTCTATCAAAGACTTACAATATGACTGGTTGGCGTATAGGTTGGGCCTGCGGTAATCAACATTTGATTTCTGCTTTGGCTAAGGTCAAATCCAATATCGACTCAGGCATATTTTCTGCTATTCAATGGGCAGGAGTGGCTGCCTTAAAAGGACCGCAACAACATATTGTGGATATGTGTAGG
>JAMWDE010000107.1 GCA_023818905.1 Candidatus Omnitrophota bacterium
TAAAAATATAAAAGGCAGAGAAAATACAGAATCCATCTTTATCCTTCCTAATCTATGCGGAGAATGCGCAATATGGACTCTTGACTATCCTTTATTGGTCCAATAAGCGCAAGATTTATTCCCTCTTCTTTAAAAATCTGTCTGGCAACTGCCCTTATATCTTGACGGGTAAACCTATTTACCTCTTCTATAATCTCTTCTAAATGATGTATCTTCTGCTGTGTTGCTAAGGATTCACCTATCCAGAGCATATGTTCTAAGGTATCCTCTAAAGCAAGCATAAGCTGCCCTAAATAAAACTCCTTTGCTCTCTTAAACTCAGCAATACCCACTAATTCTGTCTTGACTATATTTAACTGCTTTAAGATTAACCTGATTGCCTTGTTCAGTTTGGTGTTATCTATACCGGCATGAACTACAAATGCTCCTGTATCCTGGAAGCGCTTGAGCTGGGTACCTATATCATAGGCAAGACCTCTCTTTTCTCTTACTTCGTTAAAGAGCCGACTAGACATATTAGCGCCCAACATCACATGTAACAATCCCAAGGCATGTCTTAGGGGATGATTCCTACTAAAACTATGAAAACCTAAGGCAAGGTGGGTCTGTTCTGTGTCCTTATGCATCATCTTCAGTTGGGGGGCATCCTGTTTTTCCTTAGCTGGTAAAAATGTATTTACGTCTTTGCTTCTAGTTTGTTTAAAGGTATTATCTATCCTCTTTATAAATCTATTACAATTTATTGCACCAACAGCACTTACCACTATGTTAGATGATAAATAGTAGCGTTCTTTGAATGTGTGGATTTCACGCCTGGTCATAGAACCTATAGACTCAATTGAGCCTGTGATATTCATCCCTAAGGGGTGCCCAGGCCAAAGAAGTTCATCAAGTAACTGGTGGACATAGCTCTGTGGTAGATCCTTATACATCTTAATTTCTTCTAATATGACTGTTCTTTCTTTTTCAATATCAACCTGTCGCAATAGAGGATTGATTACCATATCTGAAAGAATATCCACTGCTAAATCTAAATGCAAAGCAGGTAACTTGCTCAAATAACAAGTCACCTCTTCAGAGGTAAATCCATTCAAAGAACCACCCACTCCTTCGATGGATTCCTTTATCTGCCTGTAGGAATAGTTCTCTGTCCCCTTGAAACAAAGGTGCTCTAGAAAATGCGCCACTCCGTTATTAAAAGGTTCTTCATATCTGGAGCCCACCTTTATCCATACTCCTAAAGCAGCGGACCGCATACCCGCCATATTATGCACCACCACATCTAACCCATTGTTTAATCTAACCTTCTTGTATAATCTCATAGCATTAACCGTCTTTTAGACTTAAGACAAAATTTGCTACTCGCTTAGGCATATCTGGCCTATCCGTATTTTCCTTAATCTTCTGGATTATCGCACTGCCAACAATTACACCATCGGCTACTCTGTAAATCTGCTTTACCTGGGCAGGACCTGATATCCCAAAACCTACACAGATTGGCTTGGCAGTGCATCTTTTAATCTCCCTGATATGATGGAGAAGTCCATCTGGCAACCTCTGGCGCATCCCTGTAACTCCAGTCAAAGAAACATAGTAAATAAATCCCCTGCTAAGACCAGATATGAACTTTATGCGTTCAAGAGAACTTGTAGGCGAAAGGAAAAATATCGTATCCAGACAGAGTTTATCTGCCTGTCTCTTAAGATTTAAGCTTTCCTCTGCAGGCAGATCAGGTATAATCACTCCGTCTATACCCGCATCCTTTGCTTTTCTTAAAAATCTCCCCTCCCCAAAACAGAACACGGGATTGTAATAACTCATCACACAGATAGGTATGTCTACGGTTCTCCTAAGTTTCCTAACCAAGCCAAATATACTATCCAGGTTTATCTTATTTTTTAAGGCTATCTGTGATGCCTCCTGAATTATCGGACCATCGGCAATAGGGTCAGAGAAAGGCATACCCAACTCAATGATATCTACACCCACCCTTGAGAACTCTAAAACCAAATCTTCGGTAGCATCTAAATTTGGATAACCTGCAGTGATAAAGGCTATAAAGGCTTTCTTCTGCATATTTTTTAATTCTTTAAATCTCAAATCAATTCTATTCATCACAATCTATCCATAACAATATCAAGATCCTTATCGCCTCTACCTGAAAGACAAACCACCACTAAAGAATTCTTTTTTATCTTTTTACTTAACTTCTTTAAATAATAGATTGCATGTGCAGGCTCTAAGGCAGGTATTATACCTTCTGTTTCAGAGAGCAATTTGAACCCCTCCAGTGCCTGCCGGTCATTCACTGCCACGTAAGAAGCCCTACCTATCCTTTTGTAGTATGCATGCTCTGGACCTACTCCGGGATAATCTAAGCCAGGAGCAACAGAATGGGCGGGTTTTATCTGGCCAAACCTATCTTCTAACAAATCTGACTTTGAGCCATGCAGAACTCCTGGTTTGCCCTCTACCAGTGTAGCAGCGTGTCTTAAGGATGATAAACCTTCTCCTGCTGCCTCTACACCAATAAACTTCACCTGTTTATCCTTAAAGAAGGGATAAAACAACCCTATTGCATTACTGCCTCCACCCACGCAAGCAACCAAATAGTCAGGTAATCTTTTTTCTTTTTTTAAAATCTGGTCTTTTGTCTCGCGACCAATAACTGACTGAAAATCCCGCACCATCATTGGGTAAGGATGAGGACCAACTACTGAACCAATGATATAATGGGTCGTCCTCACATTGGTAACCCAATCTCTTAAAGCCTCATTTATGGCATCCTTTAACGTCTGAGAACCGCTTCTGACTGGAATCACACTAGCACCTAGAAGCTTCATCCGAAAAACATTCAATCTCTGCCTTCTTATATCCTGTTGCCCCATATAAACATCGCATCTGAGACCAAACATACGGGCAGCGGTGGCAGTAGCCACGCCGTGTTGACCTGCTCCGGTTTCTGCGATAACCCGTTTCTTATTCATCCGGATAGCCAGAAGGATCTGCCCCAGAGTATTATTTATCTTATGTGCGCCTGTATGCAGTAAGTCTTCTCTTTTAAGGTAAACCCTTATCCCTAGATAACTACTAAGATTTCTTGCCATATATAATGGCGTGGGCCGGCCTGCATACTCACTAAGATAATAATTCAATTCCTTCAGGAATCTTCTGTCCTTCCTTGCTTTCAGATACTCTCTTTCCAATTCCTCTAAGGCATACATCAATGTCTCAGGCACAAACCTACCGCCAAAATCACCAAAATATCCTTTCTTATCAGGAAGCATCTTAACCATCTTAGACTATAAAAATAATTTTCTAAATAACTTTCGTGTTTTGTCCTATACCGAATAAATTTTCCCAGATACTTTTTAAGAAACCTTTAAGACCATTCCACATAACTCCTAAATCAGGGAAGACAAAATAAGACTTGTAATGGTAAGGTCCTAAACTCCACATTCCGAAGAAGACTTTATTGAATATAAACCTGAACAAAAGAAAACTTAGATAAAAAAATATAGGAATCATTATTATATATAATATAAATCCTATGAGACAACCTAAAAGACAATTAAACCAACGTCTCTTTTTGTTAAGGAATTCACCACACCATCTACATTTTAATACATCCTGCTGTATCTCTTCTGCGCAATAGGGGCACTTTTTCATATACGGTTTTCTGTTAATCCCTTAACTGCCTGGATAAACTCCTTTATTTTAGCAGGGTCCTTCTTGCCAGGTACTTTTTCCACAGAACTGGACACATCCACCCAATCAGGATGTACCATCCTTATCGCCTCCCTTACATTTTTGGCATCAAGACCACCTGATAAAAATATCTGCCGGTCTATTTTTCTTATTCCTCTTAATATTCCGAAAACGGTGGTGACCGTCCAAGGACAGGTAGAAGGGATAGAACAAACTTCCACCCGGGGCCGTCAAGGGCCGGCGCAAATGCTCCATGTTAAGACCTCCGAAGGTCACCTTCTGGTTCATCTTGGTCCGGCGGAGGTCATGAAACGCTATAATTTTGCCCCCCAAAAGGGGGAGACGCTGACGATTACCGGCTCCAAGTTGACTACCGGCCAGGGGGTTGTGCTGCTGGCCGCAGAAATCAAGGCCGGTGACCAGGTCATCAAACTGCGGGATGCCCAAGGCCAGCCCCTCTGGCGGCAGCAGGGCCCAGGCGGTCCCCGTCGCTAAAGTGGCCGTCT
>JAMWDE010000108.1 GCA_023818905.1 Candidatus Omnitrophota bacterium
GGTTACTCCTATATACTCAGGAAAATTTGGTGTATTTCGTATCCTTAATAAGCGTATCGCGGACGAGACCAAGTTCCCTCAGTTGCGACAATCTTATTATCAACAGATAGAGTCAAAAAAGAAATATGAAGGCTTGTTAGCCTAGATTAAGAAATTTAAGGAAGAGGCAAAGATAGTGGTTTATCCTAAACCCAAAGATCCTTCTCAAGAAGATAAAAAATGAGTTATTATAAGATATTGGGGTTTGAAAAAGAACCATTCTCTACCAGCCCTGACCCGGAGTTTTTTTATTTATCCAAAGAACATGAAACAGCACTGACGAATATCTTGATTGAGTTGCGTCTAAAGAGAGGCTTAAGCGTAATTTTAGGAGATGTTGGCACTGGAAAAACCACCCTTTCAAGAAAACTCATTCAGGAACTAAAGGAAAGGCAAGACTTTATCTTCCACATAATACTAGACCCATCCTTTGAGAATGATTGCCTGCTACTTGTCTCTTTGGTAAAGAATTTTGAGATCGATGTTGTTTCAACAACCAATCCTGCTAATATCGTAGACCTCAGAGAGTCTTTGGAGAGGTTTCTTTTCCAAAAAGGCGTCAATGAAGACAAGGCCATAGTGTTGATTATTGATGAGGCGCAGAAGTTGAATAGCGCATCTTTAGAATTGTTACGGGTCTTGCTAAATTACGAAACAAATGAATTCAAGCTCCTACAGCTTATTCTTTTGGGGCAACTGGAACTGCATTCCAAGATTATGAATATCCCCAATTTCCTTGACCGTATAAGTTTCAAGTACACCTTAAACCCATTGGATTTTGAAGAGACAAAGGAGATGATTGAATTTCGCATAAGACAGGCCGGATATAAGGCAAATATGCATTTATTTTTAGACGAGGCAATAGAACAGATATACCAGTACAGCCGAGGTTATCCAAGAAAGATAACCATGCTTTGCCACCGGGCATTAAAGGATTTAGTAATGAAAAATAAGTACGTTGTAGACGCCAACTCTGTAAGAGAACTCATTGAGGAAGAGATAAAATCAGGATGGCACAGGAAAGACCTATTACTCCAGAAAAACAACTTTTAAGGTTAATAGAGGAACAGAAGGGAAAATCTGCTTCTACGGTTGAAGCCCAAGCCATACGGTATCAGAGCCTAAGTTTATTTTCTTTCGGCGCCTGGTTAGGTAGACTCTCTTTTTTAAAAAATAAGTTTAAAAATCTAAGGAGTCCTGAAGGATTTTATTCTGATAGTATAAGACTCATAAACAGAGTATTGATTTCAGTTATAGTACTATTGGTAATTTATTTGATTAGTGATTTTTATTTTTCTATAATAAACTTAAAAAGATTACAGGCAGTGAAGTTTAATCTGCCAAAGGTCTCTAACCAGACAGCAGCTTTTAAGGTAAAAACAATTCTAAGGGATAACAGTTACTATTTAGATACGGTTAAGCAGAGGGATATTTTTAGGATGGGGCTTAAGAGTATGCCTGAGGTAGCGCTTAAAGCTCCTTCTTCAGCAATATTAGAAATGACGCAAAATCTGAAGTTAGTGGGGATATCCTGGTCAGATGATCCTGATGCTATGATTGAGGATACTAAGCTTAATAAGACCTTTTTTGTAAAAAAGGGATATATGGTTGGAGAGCTTAAGGTCAAGGCTATTTTGAAAGATAAGGTTATTTTGAGTTATGGACAAGAAGAGATTGATTTGAGATGAAAATTTTTTGTTTTATAATTTATTTTTTATGGGTAATACCTATTTTGGTTTTGCCGAAGGCAGGCTCTGCTGATGAGAAGACTACACAGTTGGCTGCAAGTGCAGTTATTAATCCTGCGCCTGGGCAGATATCTCCTCTGCCGAATGGTATGGAGGGAAGAATCAGTTTAGACCTGCGTAATATTGATGTGGTAGATGCACTGAAGTTTTTTTCTTTAAAAACAGGTATAGATATAATTACCACCAAATTGGTTACTGGCAGAGTTACCCTAATGGTGGAGGACGCTCCAGTCAAAGATGTTTTTGACATTATGCTACGCAGTAACAATCTTGCTTATGCTAAGGAGGGCGAGATTTACAATGTGATGACTCAGGAGGAGTATAAGGCGCTTTACGGAAAGAATTTTGCAGATGTGCGCCAAGTAAAGGTATTTCGTCTTCAATACGCAATCCCAGAGCATATCTTTAGTCTCATAGATTTACTTAAGAGTGATATTGGCAGAGTCCTGGTAAATCCTGAGTCCGGAAGCGTGTTAATTATAGACTCTCCAGAAAAGATTGAGGTTATAGAAAGGGCGATACACGGTTTTGAGGAGCAGAATGTAGTGAAGGTTTTTAAGTTAAATTATGCCAGGGCAAAAGATGTAGAAGAGTCACTAAAGACACAGCTGGATTTAAAGAAGGTAGGTTTAATTAAATCTGATGAGAGAAGCAATCAGGTGATAGTCCAGACTTTTCCTGAACGGATGAAGCAGATTGAAGAGTTGATTGCTGAGTTAGACTGTAAAACCAAAGAGATCATCATTGAGGCAACTATTGTTAAGGTGAAGCTTTCGGATGATTTGGAGAAGGGGATAGAGTGGGAGGGTTTATTTGATATAGGTAGAAAATACGGCTTGATGTATTTCGGCTCTTATCCCTTTAGTGCGGTTCAGTCAGCCACAGATGCCTGGCGTTCAAGAAAGGAAGTGCTACAGGGTGGCTTGAAGGTCTCTGTTTCAGGCACTACAGTTACAAGTTACTATGAGCCAGGGGTAGGTTATGTAGGTTCTTATCCATTTTCTGGCACTGCGACAAATTACGCAGCAGGAACAAAGAGTACAGGGATGCAGGAGATGCATTTGGGTGTTATTGGCAAGCACGATTTTGATACAGTGTTTAAATTTCTCCAGACTATTGGCCAAACCAGGATACTTTCCAATCCCAAATTAGCAGTGGTTAATAATCAGGAGGCAAAAATCCATGTGGGTCAAAAAGAGGCATACGTTACCACTACCACCACTACAGGACAGACCACCAGCACAGTATCCGAACAGATTACCTTTGTAGATGTAGGGGTTATGCTTTCAGTTGTGCCTAATATAAATGAAGAAGGTTATGTGATCCTAAAGGTAAAGGCAGAGATTAGTAGTGTTATTGATACCCTTATCACCCCTACCAAAAACCAGATTCCCATTATTGATACCTCCCTAGCTGAGACAACAGTAATGGTAAAGGAAGGTTCTACTATTATCATTGGAGGATTGCGTAAGGAACAGGAGGTGCGAACTACCCGCCAGACACCTTGGTTAGGAAAGGTTCCTGTTTTAGGTAATATTTTTAGTGTAAAATCAAAGGCAAAGGAGCGCACAGAGCTTTTGATTATATTGACTCCCAAGTTGATTACTGGAGATACCTTGGTGATGAGTGCTACTGGAGAGATCACTCCTATGGGTATGGTAAAACCAGTTAAAGATTATTTGACGCCAGAGGGCCAAAGAACCAAGGATTCATTTTCTTCAGAGGTTTTTGTCCCATTAGATAGTAAGGGTTTGGAGATAAAAGGGCCAAAGTAAATTTTTAATATTTAAATGAATAAATTCAGAGTCTTTAGAGTTTATTTGATTATGGTTTTGGGATTTGCAATTTTTGCATCCCATATTGTCTATGCTCAATCTGAGCAAAAGATAGACGAAACAAGACAGATAATCGCAAGTCTGCTACGAGAGGCAAAGCAGGAATTTTTACTTAGCAACCAACTCTTAGGTCAACTTAACCAGTTTAAACTTCAACAAGAAAATCAAATTAATAAGCTCTCTCATAATTTAAGTGAGCTACAGAGCGAGTTTAATCTACTACAGGGTTATTTTGCAAAGATAAATCAGGATAGAGAGATGCTTGAAGTACAAAAGAAGCAGTTGAATTTAAGACTTAAAGAATTAGATAAACAAAGTCTCGAGCTTAAAAATCAGGTTCAAGTCATTCAAGGGGTGTTAGAGACTATAGAGAAGCAGTTCTATAAAAGTATAGATTCTAGTAGTGTGGGTAAAGAGAGTTTTGTTTTTGATACAAAACAGACAGTGCGTAACATCTATCAAACAAGCGCTCAGAATCAGGAGTTATTTAAAAAGGGTAAGTTTTTAAGTAATCAGTACAATGAGCTATCCAAAGAATTAGCTCAACCCATAAAGCAGTCCCAAGATTTATACAGGCACACACAAACATTT
>JAMWDE010000109.1 GCA_023818905.1 Candidatus Omnitrophota bacterium
TCGTTACTCAAATTCAAGGTTATAATGTAAAATTACTTGATACCCGTAAGACCATACCTGGCTTAAGGGCGTTAGAAAAATATGCAGTAAAGATAGGAGGGGGTTTTAATCATCGTTTTTGTTTAGATGATATGGTCTTGATTAAAGAGAACCATCTAAAGCTGATAGATTTGATAAAGACAAAAGAAGTTATAAAAAGATTAAAGAAACGCCTTCCCAGAGGTATGAAGATTGAGATAGAAGTGAAGAGTCTAGAAGAATTAAGGCAAGTTATTGAAATAGAGCCGGATATAATTATGCTTGATAATATGACGCCGCGACAGGTAAAGATGGCAGTTAAGCTAAGAAATTACCTATCAAAAATATACCATCCAGCTAAATTAGAAGCCTCAGGAAATATTAATATGAGGAATATAAGGTTCTATGCCCAAAGTGGAGTAGATTTTATTTCATTAGGTACGCTTACCAAGGATATAAAATCTCTGGATGTCTCTTTGGAGATAGTAGATAACTAAACCTTAAAAGACGGAGGCAAGATGAATAAGATAACTGCAGTATTAAAATTTCTAATCATATTCTGTTTTCTGTTCTGGAACAACGTAGATCTGGCTGTAGCCAAAGAAAGGGATTTATCACAGGACCCCTATGCAAAGATAATGGTTCTAACTAGGACATTAGAGGCGTTGGGCAAGATAGGCGATAAGCGGGCTTCAGGTGTCTTAAGCAATGGACTCAAACATAAAGAATTCCTTGTGCGTGCCTATGCTATCAAGGCCTTAGGCAAAATTGGCTCCAAAGAAAGCGTGCCTCTTTTAAGGCAAATGTTAAATGATAAGAATCAGTTAGTGAAAATTTATACTGTTGGAGCGTTGATAAGGTTAGGGCAGATAGATGATATGCAAGACGAACTATCTTCCCTTCTGGAAAATATCGACCCTGCTGTTAGAAGTAACGCGACGGAGGAGACAGCTTCTCTGGGAGATAGGTATTTACATGAATTATTTAAAAGGTTATCTAAAGAAAATGATAGTGTAGTAAAGTCAAAGATTATTGAAAAATTGGGTGAAACCAATTTTGTCCAGGCTGTAGATACTATAGAGCAGTTATTGGAAGATGAGGCGCCTTGCGTAAGGCAAGCAGCTTGTTATTATTTAGGATTAATTAAAAGTAAAAAATCGACACCTTTGATTATCGAAAGATTGCAGGATAAAGATGTAAAGGTACACGCAGCAGCAAAGGTGGCTTTGGGCAAGTTAGAAGAAGAGTCGTTAATTCCAGTATTTTGGCAAGAGTTAGAAGAAAAAGATCCTATCCTAAAAGCCAGTTCCCTTGAAGCATTAGGCAATCTGAAAGATACGAACATATTACCTGTGGCTCTGAAAGAGATACTTTCAGAGCAAAACCCTACTTTTGTAAAGATCGCCGCTGCCAAGGCATTAAGTCTCACGCACGGTACGATTACACAAAAGATCAGTGAATTGCTTAAGGTCTACACCAATATTTCTTTTGATAACCTTCAAATAAACTATAAGGTAAATGACAAAAATCTGGTTCTATTACTAACCGAGGCCTTGGTAGATAAAAATAATCCAATCTATAAAGATGCACTTCTTTTACTATTAGAATTAAAAGACCGGCTTAGTCTGGCTGCCATAAGGGAGGCGCTCTTTAGCCAAGATCCTGAAATAGTAGCAACTGCGGCCTTTGTTTTAGGCGAGATGAAAGATAAACAAGCCGTAGATTATCTTATAAGAGTCTGCCAAAAGTACGGTCTATAGACAAGGAGAAAACTGATAATAAATTAATGTCTTCTACAAGGATATTTAAATTAAAAAGCGGTCTGAAGCCTTGTGGAGATCAACCAGAGGCTATCGAGGCATTAGTCAGAAATCTTTTACAGGGAGCAAAATATCTTACCCTCCTTGGCGTAACCGGTTCTGGCAAAACCTTTACTTTAGCGAATGTTATTGCCAGAATTAACTTACCTACCTTGGTTATCTCACATAATAAGACCTTGGCAGCTCAGTTGTACTCTGAATTTAAAGAGCTCTTCCCTGAGAATGCCGTAGAGTATTTTGTAAGTTATTACGATTACTATCAACCCGAAGCCTATATCCCTTCTACCGATACATATATAGAAAAAGACGCCTCTATTAATGATAGATTAGATCGTCTTAGATTATCTGCAACCTCTGCACTTATGTCGCGTCCAGATGTAATTATAGTTGCCTCTGTATCCTGTATTTATAATCTTGGTTCTCCGGATGAGTATCGTCAACTTCTAGTTTTTATAGAAACTGGTCAAGTGATTTTACGCGACAATCTTATCGCTAGGCTTATTGAGATTCAGTATGAGAGAAACGATTATGAATTTATACGTGGCAGGATGCGTGTAAGAGGAGATGTTCTTGAATTATTCCCTGCCTATACGGAAAAGGCTTTGCGCATAGAATTTTTTGGTGACCAAATTCAAAAGATATCTGAAATAGACCCTGTTACAGGAAAGATTTTAAATTCATTGGATAAGGTTGTACTATATCCTGCTAAACATTTTATGGTTTCTTTAGATAAAATTTCAGCCGCACTTAAATCTATTGAATGGGAGTTAGAGGATAGGGTGAATTTTTTAAAACGTAATAATAAGTTAATAGAGGCGCAGAGGCTTCAAACCCGTACCCGCTATGATATGGAGATATTAAAAGAGATGCATTACTGCCATGGTATAGAAAACTACTCACGGCATCTCTCCGGTAGACCTCCTGGCTCAAGACCATACTGTCTCATAGACTATTTTCCTAAAAGATTTTTGACTATTATTGATGAATCCCATGTAACTATCCCACAGTTACGCGGAATGTATGAGGGTGACCGTGCCAGAAAAGAAGTTTTGGTGGAGTATGGTTTTAGATTACCTTCCTGCTTGGATAACCGTCCACTCAAATTTGAGGAACTAGATGAGCTTCTTGACCAGGTTATCTTTGTCTCCGCTACGCCTGATGAATATGAAATCAAAAAAAGTAATTATAAGGTAATAGAACAGATTATCAGACCGACGGGGATAGTTGACCCCGAAATCATCGTAAAATCCACTGAGAATCAAATAGAGGATTTGATCCATGAGAGTCAAAAGCGTAGCCAGAGAAATGAACGTGTCTTAGTAACTACTTTGACTAAGAGGATGAGTGAGGACCTTGCGTATTACCTGAAAGAAAAAGGATTGAAGGTTCAATATATCCATTCTGAGATTGATACTATTGAACGCGCAAAGATATTAAAGCAACTGAGGTTGAAAGAATTTGATTGTTTGATAGGGATAAATTTATTGAGGGAAGGACTGGATTTACCAGAGGTATCTCTGGTGGTGATATTAGATGCTGATAAGGAAGGTTTTTTGCGTTCCACCACTTCCATCATACAGGTTGCAGGTAGGGCAGCGCGTCATATCAATGGAACTGTAATTATGTACGCAGATACTATCACTGAGTCAATGAAAAGGGCAATAGAGGAGAGTAACCGTAGGAGAAATATACAATTAGAGTTTAATAGAAAAAATAAGATTACACCGCGCTCTATCCAGAAAGCCATACGTCAGGGGATAGAAGATTTGGAAGAAGCAGAAGAGTATGTAACCAGTCTAACCGGTCAAAACAAAGATGAGTATGAGTTGAATATCTATGTTTCAGAGTTAGAATATGAGATGGAATTGGCAGCAAGGAATCTACAGTTTGAAAAGGCAGCAGCGCTAAGAGATAAAATTAGAGAGATTAAAAATTCCTATGCTATTAGCCGTTGATATAGGTAATACCAACATTACCTTCGGTATTTTTAAAAAAAGTAAAATTATTAAGAAATTTTATATCCCTGAGAATAATTTTAATGTAAATTTACTCAAAAAAAATATTAAAAATTTAGACCTCAAGATGGCTATTATCTGTAGTGTGGTTCCTGCCTTGACAGAAACCATAAAAAATACTTTATGGAAGATCTTAAGAAAAAAACCGTATCTTATCGGTAAGGATATATATATACCTATTAAAAATCTGTATCGTAATCCCAGTCAGTTGGGTCAAGACAGACTGATCAATGCCTATGCAGGAATAAAGCTTTATGGAACACCTCTGATTATTGTAGATTTTGGTACTGCGATTACCTTTGATATTGTTTCAAAAGATAAGCGGTATT
>JAMWDE010000110.1 GCA_023818905.1 Candidatus Omnitrophota bacterium
GACCACATCTGGAAAAGAAAAGAGATAATAGAATTTATCAATAAGGACAATCGCATTTTAAGACCAATCAACTTTCCTTCCGACGCACCTGGCCAAGGTTGGGGCATCTTTAGCTTGAGGGATAATCTAAAGATAGGCGTGATAAATGTTCAGGGCAGGGTTTTTATGGAAGCCCTGGATTGCCCTTTTAGAGCTACCAAACACGCTCAGGAAATCATCTCTAAAGAAACCAAAATTATCATTGTAGACATTCATGCCGAGGCAACTTCAGAGAAGATCGCTTTGGGCTGGTATATGGATGGGCTTGTGTCCGCGGTCTTAGGCACCCATACCCACATACAAACCGCAGATGAAAAGATTTTGCCCGCAGGTACTGCCTATATAACCGATACAGGCATGAGCGGACCATACTATTCTGTTATCGGAAGAAGAATAGAGGATGTGTTAGAAAGATTTGTTACTCAGGTGCCCACTAGATTTGAGGTAGCTACTGAGGATGTACAGTTACATGCAGTGGTCTTGGATATAGATGATGGGACTGGTAAGGCAAAATCTATTATAAGGATACAAGAAAAGCTCAATGTTTAAAACTTATAGACATTCTAACCTTTCCTTACCAAAATTTAATATTGGAAAGTTTTATCTTACGATTATTTTTTTGATTATTATCTCCAATTTGGTCTTTAGTGATTTTTCGTTTTCTCAAGAGGCCGAGATTGATTTTAGTTTAGATATCAACTCACACACTATTCCTTTGCCCAAGATTTTTAGACCTCACATTGATTTAAGCGGTCGGGGTCTGCATCCAAAAAACACCTGGCCGCAAGGCTTAGCTGCTGAAAAGGTATTGCGGCTATGGAAAGATGAGATTGGGTTTAATGGTATCTTTCGTCTCCAATATAATCTCTGGGAGATATACGAATTAGCCAAGAATAACGCTTTACAGGATGAGCTCCTTCTTAACTATGATAGGATTATCAGAGAGATTACCGAATCAGGTGGAACTATCATCTTGAATCTGTATAGTACTCCCGCAGGATTGGGTAAGGCCTTGGATAAAAAAAGCGCACCCTGGGATTTTCATGCATTTAAAGAACTGGTAAAACGCGTCATTAGGATGTTGAGTTGCGAGAAGAGATACAATGTTTGGTACGAAGTCTGGAGTGCGCCGGATTTAGACGAGTTCTTTTTAGGAAGAAAACAGGATTATCTTAATTTATACCGTATGGTTGCTGAGTGCATAAAAGAGTTAGAACAGGAGACGAAGATCAATATTCCCATAGGTGGACCCAGTACAAGTTGGTGGTTTCAAAATTTTGATGGAAACACCATTCTTACTCCTGAGAGGAGTCTTATTTATGAACTTATCAGATACTGCTACGCTTATCGTCTGCCTTTGGATTTTATCAGTTGGCACAGTTACTCTACTGACCCCAAAGTTGATAAAGAATTGACTATCTATAACAAAAACACCACAAGTCTTATCAGGGATTGGTTATCATATTTTCGCTTTGATAAAGACCTACCTCTGATAGTGACAGAATGGAACTATGATAGTGGTACAAATATTTTGCCTGAGAGGCATCAAAGTTCTTACACCTGCGCCAGTTATATCTTGAGTCGTCTAAGAAATATGTATGAGGCAGGTATCAACTACCAGACATTCTTTTCCCTGGAGGATTTCCAGAATAACAAGGAAGGGGTAGCCAGAAATACAGGTGTGTTTTGGTATTCTTCTCAAGATGACGAATATAAAGGCGTACCCAAGGTAATATACAATGTGTTTAAAATGTTGGATCAATTGGGTAACAATATGTTTTTATCTTCTCTAAAGATGAATGATGAGTATGTGGGTGTCTTGGCAACTCGCCTTCAGGATGGCTTGGCGTTAATCATCTATAATTACATAGACCCTCAGATAGGTCTAAATTATATCTCCAGAAGTATCTCTGCTTTGAGAGAGACAGATCGTCGGCTCATACTATCATTAGTCAAGTCAGGGCAGTTTAATAAGATTTTAGCGCATCAGATAGAGCTTGGTAATCTGCAATTCAATAATCGGGTAAAAAATATTCTGAAGAAGGCATTAGAACTCAATGACCAAGCCCAGAGATATATGACCTCAGAGCGCAAAATAAAGATAACCTTAAAAAACTTCAAACAGAACCAACAGTACCAAAGATATACCGTAGATTCTTCTTGCAGTCTTGATTGTGCTTTTTTGCCTCAAGAGACCAAAGAGATATCCATCCAAGGTCCCTTTCAGGAAACGTTGAGCCTTAAACCTTATTCGGTACATCTATTATTGCTTAAAAATCAAACTCCAAAACCTAAGGATGCCTCTGAGGTAGCACCTACTTCTTTGTCTGAAACAGAAGAAAGAATGTCTATTCAATAAGTAGCCCTGAAGTAAGATAGATGGCAAAAAATACTTTTGCTATTTTTGAACAGATAAAACCTTTAGAGAAGACCAGGCACATCTATACGGTTAGCGAACTTACCCAGGATATAAAATTGCTTCTGGAAAATACATTTACCAATATCTGGGTGGAAGGCGAAGTTTCAGGCCTAAGACGTATCTCTACTGGTACACTGTTCTTTAGTTTAAAAGATAATCACAGCCTCCTTAAATGCGTGATGTTTGCTACCTATACCCAGTCCCTTAAGTTCGGACTCAAAGATGGTATGGTGGTAATTTGTTCTGGCCGCATCAACATCTATGAGAAGGAGGGTAGCTACCAACTCTACGTCCAAGAGGTTGAGCCAAAAGGAAAAGGTAGCCTATTTTTGGCCTTAGAGGAGCTCAAACAGAGGTTAGAAAAAGAGGGGCTCTTTTCCGCTGCGCATAAGAAGCCCATACCCTATTTACCCTCTCGGATTGGTATAGTTACTTCACTGGAGGGAGCAGCTATAAAGGATATATTAAAGGTATTGGAAAGGAGATTTAAGGATGTTCACATCATCATCTACCCGGTAAAAGTCCAGGGAGAGACTGCTAAGTATGAGATTACTCAGGCAATCCAAGAGTTCAATAGATTTAACGAACAGGTTTCTTTGGATAAAAGGATTGAAGTTATGATTGTGGGCAGAGGAGGTGGAAGTTTAGAGGACCTTTGGGCTTTTAATGAAGAGATGGTTGCAAGGGCGATCTATCGGTCCCGCATACCAGTTATTTCAGCAGTAGGGCATGAGAGGGATATCACGGTTGCAGACTTAGTGGCTGATTTACGTGCTGCCACTCCCTCAGTGGCAGCAGAACTGGTGATACCCCAAAAAGAGGAACTTTACAAAAGAATAGACAATCTTCTTTCAGGCCTGAAGGCTGCCCTTTTGAGTCTGTCAGAGGATTTACAGCAGACCATAGATGAACTCTCTTACCGTTTAAGTCTAAGTATGCAACACATAATGAAGTTAAGCAATCGTCAACTAGAGCATACTATAAAAAAATTGTTGATTTTAAATCCTGCTGTGCAGATAACCCAACATATAGATAGGATTCAGGATTTATCTCGGCAGATTTATGTGTGTTTGAGCAGTCTTATCAAATTAAAGCAGGCAGAACTCTTAAGGGTTCTAGAGAAATTATCCAGTCTTAGTCCTTTGAGTATATTAGCCAGAGGTTACAGTATCACCTTTCGCCTTCCAGAAGAGAAGATTATCAAAGATATACATCTTATAAAGCGAGGAGATAAGATTAAAACAAAATTACATAAAGGAGAATTTATAAGCCAAGTTTTAGAAAAGATAGACTAAAGGAGGCCTTAATTATGGCAGAGATAAAGTTTGAGGAAGCCCTGAAAAGATTAGAGAAGATAGTCCAGGATTTAGAGAAGGGAGACTTGTCTTTGGATGAGGCGCTCAAAAAATATCAGGAAGGTATTGAGCTTTCTCGGATTTGCACGCAGAGATTAGAGAGCGCCAAAAAGAAAATAGATATTCTTACAAAGAATAAAAAGGGCGAATTTGAACTCAAACCGTGGGATGAGGTCAAGACAACAGAGGAGGCTTAAATAAAACCATATGTTATTAGAGTACATCAGTTCACCCCAAGACCTAAAGAAACTCTCTATAGAACAGTTGCCTCAGTTGGCAGAAGAGATTAGGCAGAGGATTATCCAGGTGGTTTCCTGCACCGGAGGTCATTTAGCCTCAAGTTTGGGAGCAGTGGAGTT
>JAMWDE010000111.1 GCA_023818905.1 Candidatus Omnitrophota bacterium
GAACACATAAAAGAAGGTTTTATAGGCATTGGTCCAGAAGAGGTAATAAGATTAGTTATTGCCTATGAGCCTGTATGGGCTATTGGCACAGGAAAAACCGCCACTCCTCAACAGGCACAGGAAGCACAAAAATATATTCGTGATTTATTAACAGAGATGTATAATAAAGAATATGCAAATCTTGTGAGGATACTCTACGGGGGTAGTGTAAAACCAGAAAATATCACTGAGTTAATGCAACAGCCAGATGTAGATGGCGTCTTAGTAGGCGGGGCAAGTCTATCTATAGAATCGTTTACTGCAATTGTAAAGAAGGCAAGCGAGGTAAATAAATAGTTAAAAAAATGGCAATCTTATTTGTGGCAATTCACATAATTGTCTGTATCTTGTTGATTGTGATTATACTTATCCAATCCGGTCGTGGTGGAGGTTTGGTAGACGGCTTAAGTGGAGTAGAGTCAATGTTTGGCCCAAAAACAAATGTATTTTTGACACGCACCACCACAGTTTTGGCTATTCTATTTTTCCTTACCTGTATTAGTCTAGCAGTACTCTCAGCAAGACAGAGCAGGTCTTTGATGAGGGACATAAAACAGACTACCACGCAAACTTCAACGGGACAGCAGGAACCTAAGATTTCACAGGAGCAGGCCGAGGCAGAAAAGACCAATACCCCTATGCAACAACAGGCACCTTAACCGTATACTCATATGGCAGAATAAGATTTAGATTTTACGTTCTTTATATTTAAGACTACCTCAAAAAGGTAGTCTTTTTATATATCAGATATATGGATAAAAGATTATTCTGGGTCTATGCCTTAAGTAGTGTTATCTATTTTACGCAAGGAATAGAAGGGCTACCTTCTCAGAGTCTATTTTATTACCTTAAAGAAACCCTTGGGCTTTCTCCTGAAAAGATTATGTTTTTAGGCAGTATTACTACTTCTGCCTGGTTAGTAAAGCCTCCTATAGGATACATCATAGATAATTTTCTGAATAAAAAGAATTGGATAATTATCGCAGTAGTTTTGGATATAATCTCTGTTTTGTTTCTCGGTTTGATTAATCTTCCTCTGTTTATCCTTATTGGAATGTTGGTTATAAATTCAGCTAATACAGCCTTCAGGGATGTAGCGGTAGATGGAATTATGTGTATAGAGGGAAAGACTCACAATGTTACTGGTAAGATACAGAGCATACAATGGATTTCTATTACTGTTGCAAGCCTAATCAATGGTGTATTAGGAGGTTATATTGCAGAAAGATGGGGCTACCAAACAGCCTTTCTTTGTCTTATACCGGTATATCTAATCATCATCGTGCCCACATATTTTTTTAAGGAAACAGCACTATTAAACCGTCAGGGATCTCGGAGGACTTTACTTTCTGATCTAAAAAGATTGCTAAGCAACAAAAGATTTTTGTTGGTAGGGGCATTTATATTTCTATATAAGTATTCTCCTTCCTTTGGAACACCGCTTTTCTTCATTCAGAGAGATAATTTTAAATGGAGTAAAATGTGGATAGGAACATTGGGTACCATAAGTACAGTTTTTGCGATTATCGGCTCTCTCTTGTATTATAAGTTCAGCCAGAAGATAAAGATTAAAAAATGGTTATTTGTCTCGGTTTTTTTGAGTGCGTTAGTTACGCTTACCTATCTTTATTATACTCCTCTAACCGCTGTTATTTATGATTTACTCTACAGTCTTATCGGAATGTTCATCTTTTTGATGGTTATGGATTTTATGGCCAGGAATACCCTTGCAGGCTTAGAAGCAACTTCCTTTGCCTTTTTGTGCAGTATAAGTAATTTGGCCTTGGTAGCAAGCAATCTATCCGGAGCAATCTTATTACCTTTGTTAGGTCTAAAATGGTTGATTGTATTATCATCATTGACAAGCTTCCTGTGTCTCATATTCATTAATAAAATAGAATAGCCATTCTGCTATCTAAATTTGTAATATTACCATTGTTACCTTACACTACCAAGACAATGTAATTCCAATATAGATATTATGCCTTTGCCAAATCAGCCCTTGAGATGCATTCTATTCCTAATTTTCTATTTAAATATTTGATTTTTTCATTTAGTTGTATATAATAAAAACTATGTTTAAAGTTTTAGAACCTTTTATCCTGACCTTTATACCCATATTTGTGGCAGTGGATGCTATTGGAAACATACCTCTGTTTTTATCTTTGGTGGAAGGTGCCACTGAAAAAGAAAGAAGGAGGATTATCTCTGAGTCTGTTACTACTGCTATTGTGGTAGCCTTCTTATTTGTCTTTATAGGCAAGTGGGTCTTGCGTTTTATAGGGATCACTATTGCAGATTTTCAGATTGCTGGGGGTATACTACTATTCTTTATTTCTATGAGATTACTGATGCCAGGAGCAACTAAAATTTTTATCCCAGAAAATCACGATAGGGATGTAGGGGTATTTCCTTTGGGAACGCCTCTTATTACTGGTCCGGCAGTTTTAACTACCACTCTGATGATGCTGGATACTTTTAAGGTATTACCTACGATTACTTCGTTGGTTATCAATATGATTATCGTCTGGATTACACTTATCAAGGCAGATAAGATTATGCAGATAATGGGAACATCTGGAACTAGGGCGTTTTCAAAGATTATGTATATATTATTGGCGGCTATTGCGGTGATGATGGTTAGGCTCGGTATCCAAGGGATATTTTCAAGATGATGAAGGACATACTCACATTCATTATGGCAGGCGGTAAAGGTGAGAGATTATGGCCGCTTACCCGAGATAGAACAAAACCAGCTGTTCCCTTTGGCGGTATATATAGAATTATAGATTTTACCCTGAGCAATTGTATAAATTCCGGAATCCGTAAAATCTATGTGCTTACACAATATAAATCAGCATCCTTACAGAGACACATACGTTTGGGTTGGAATATTCTATCTACAGAGTTAGGAGAGTACATCGAGTTGCTGCCTGCTCAACAGAGGATAAGTGAGACCTGGTACCTGGGAACCGCTGATTCTGTTTATCAGAATCTCTATACCTTAGAAATAGATAAGCCCACAGATGTATTAATTCTGGCAGGAGACCATATCTACAAGATGGACTATCATAAAATGATTGAGTTTCATAGACAGGTGAATGCAGATTTGACTATAGGGGTAGTGGAGGTAACCAAAGAAAGAGCAGCACAGTTAGGTGTAGTTGAAATTGATGATATGGGTAGAGTATTGAGCTTTCAAGAAAAACCAAAGATTCCTATCTGCATACGAAACGATCCAAATAAGATATACGTATCAATGGGGATATACGCTTTTAAGCACGAGGTCGTTGAGACAGTTTTACAGCAGGATGCCAAAAGGAAAGATTCTACCCATGATTTTGGTAGAGACATCATTCCCCGGATGCTTAAGGAAGGCTACAAGGTTATTGCGTACAATTTTATTGATGAGAATAAAAAAGAGGCGCAATATTGGAGAGATATTGGAACCATCGATGCCTATTATGAGGCTAATATGGACTTGGTGCAGGTTGAGCCTGTATTTAACCTTTACGATAAAGAGTGGCCAATTAGGACATATCAGGAACAATTTCCACCTGCCAAGACAGTATTCTCTGGTAGCGAAATTACAGGTAGGATCGGATTAGTACTTGATTCTATAATCTCCGGAGGTTGCATTGTAAGTGGAGGAAGGGTACAGCGTTCAATACTATCTCCTAATGTAAGAATAAACAGTTATTCTGAGGTCTATGATTCTATTCTAATGGAGGGAGTTAACGTGGGTAGATACGCCAAGATCAAAAGGGCGATAATCGATAAGGATGTGAGTATACCACAGGGTATGGTTATAGGTTATAATTTAGAAGAAGATAGAAAAAGATTTTATATTACAGAATCAGGGATTGTAGTAGTAGCAAAAGGTACTGAGATAAAATAGATTTGAGAATAAGAGGAGAAAATAATGCTTAGAAAGGCCAAGATAGAAGATATTAAAAATATACAAGATTTAATCAATTATTTTGCTAAACAGGAACTTATGCTTCCACGTTCTTTAAATCAGTTGTACGAGAATCTAAGAGATTTCTGGGTGTATATAGAAAATAGAAAGGTTATCGGTTGCTGCGCGTTACATATCTGTTGGCAAGATTTAGCCGAAA
>JAMWDE010000112.1 GCA_023818905.1 Candidatus Omnitrophota bacterium
GGTAATATGCGTGCTACTACCCCCTTATTACCATGCCTACCTGCAAGCTTATCACCTTCACAGAGCTTACGTTTTGTAGCAACATAAACCACTACCCTCTTTAGTACTCCCGCGGGTAACTCATCACCTCTTTTTATCTTGTCTATCTCCTGCTGCTCTTCTGTTAACAATCCCTGTATTTGCTCATCAAAAGAATCCGCCAAAATCTTCGCCTCCTCATTATCACTAAAATCTATATCATCAAGTTTACTTTTACTCTTACCTAAAAGCTGGGAGAGTTGCTTCATCTTTTCGTTTTGTACAAATTCTATCTCTTGTTTATAGTAAGCTTTTATTTCTTTAATCTTGGCTGCCTCGCGCGATTTCTCCTCTTTGGATTTCCTTCCGCGATCTTTCCTTTGAAATACATTAACCTGTACCACTATTCCCTGCACTCCTGGAGGAATCCTGAGAGAGCTATCACGTACATCTGCTGCTTTCTCGCCAAATATGGCCCTAAGAAGCCTCTCCTCTGGAGAGATCTCTGATTCTGTCTTGGGAGTAATCTTACCTACCAGAATATCATCCGGACCTACCTCTGCACCTATGCGAATTATGCCATTTTCATCTAAGTTCTTTAGACTCTCTTCGCTCACGTTAGGAATATCTCGGGTTATCTCCTCATTTCCTAAACGTGTCTCTATCGCCTCTACCTCAAACTCCTCTATATGAATAGAGGTAAACGTGTCCTCTTTAACCAATTTTTCACTAACCAGGATAGCGTCCTCAAAATTGTATCCCCGCCACGGCATAAAAGCCACTAAAACATTCTTGCCTAAAGCCAACTCGCCATTTTTGGTGGCTATACCATCGGCAATGATCTGTCCTTTCTGGACGTAATCACCTATCTTCACAATAGGTCTCTGATTTAAACAGGTATCTGCATTGGTGCGCAAGAATTTTTTAAGATGATATACCTTTTTACCTATTATAATGGAAGAGGAATCCACATAAATTACTCTCCCTGCTTCTTCTGCCACTACTACTGCTCCAGAATCAACCGCTACCTTTGATTCCATCCGTGTTCCTACCAAGGGTGGCTCTGTAACCATAAGAGGCACAGCCTGTCTTTGCATATTAGAGCCCATAAGCGCACGGTTTGCATCGTCATGTTCTAAAAAAGGAATTAAGGATGCAGCTACCGAAACTAACTGCTTAGGAGAAACATCCATATACTCTACCTGTTGAGGAGAAACCTTAGGAAAATTTCCTTTATAACGGCAAGAAATTTCTCTTTCGTTAAAGTTACCGTCTGAGTCCACAGGAGCATTTGCCTGAGCAATTACTTTCTCTTCTTCTATATCAGCAGTCAGATACTCAATCTTGCGTGTCAGACGACCATCCTCAACTTTCCTATAAGGAGTCTCCAGAAGGCCTAAAGAATTAACTCTGGCATAAGTAGTCAGAGAGGCAATCAAGCCAATATTGGGACCTTCGGGTGTTTCAATAGGACAGATCCTACCATAATGAGACGGGTGTATATCCCTCACTTCAAAACCTGCCCTTTCACGAGAAAGGCCACCAGGACCCAAGGCGCTCAATCTACGTTTATGGGTCATCTCTGCTAAAGGATTAACCTGATCCATAAATTGCGAGAGTTGACTCCTAGCAAAAAAATCACGCACCTGATTAGACAGAAGTTTTGAATTTACCAAATAATGCACGTTTAGATTCTCAAAATCAGACAATATACTTATCCTCTCCCTGATTGAACGCTCAATCCTGGCTAAGCCTATCCTTACCTGATTCTGTACAAGCTCTCCCACAGTCTTTACCCGGCGGTTCCCTAAGTGGTCTATATCATCAATCTTGCCCTCACCAGCTTTTAACTTGATAAGATACTCTATTACCTTTATTACAGTATCAGAATCAAGAATCCTCTTCTCTAAAGGTACATCCATACCTAACTTCCTATTAAGGATGAATCTTCCCACCCTCTCCAAATAATCGCGCGCTGGGTCAAAAAATAGTCTGTAGAAAAATACCTCAGCTGCCTCTTTATTCGCTGGCTCGGTAGGCCTCATCTTGCGATAAAAATCCAAATACGCCTCTTCTTTACTCTTAGTATAGTCCTTCTTTAATGTGTTTAATATCTCAGGGTACTCTTTACCGAAGGCAGAGATTATCTCGTTATCGGTAGAAAAACCCAATATTCTCAATATCTGGGTAGCAGGAAAGTTTCTACGTCTATCTACATAGGCGAGTATAACTTCAGAAAGGTCGTATTTAAACTCAAGCCAGGCACCACGATAAGGAATGATGCGACCATAAAATATTTTTTTACCTGTGGGGTGCGCTTCTTCTTCAAATGAAACTCCTGGAGACCTCTGCAGTTGACTCACTACTACTCGTTCGTCACCATTAATAATAAATGTACCGGTTTCAGTCATAAGAGGTATTTCTCCAAAATATGCATCCTGCTCTTTGGTTTCACGTAAGGTAGTTAGTCTAAATCTCACCTTTAAAGGTGCAGCGTAAGTCAAAGACCTTCGCTTACACTCTAAGACATCGTATTTCGGTTTCCCTAAAGAATAACTGATAAACTCTAATTTTACAGAGCGATTTGGATCCTCTATAGGAAAAATGTCCTCAAATACTTCTTGTAGCCCCTGATGCTTCCTCTGGTTGGCAGGTATATCCATCTGCAGAAATTCGCTATAGGAATGCAACTGCATCTCCAAAAGATAGGGCAGCTCATAGGTTTCTTTGAGCTTGCCAAAGTTTTTACGCCTAACCATATTGGTATCGCTCTCCTAATTTATCCGATAATTATAATAATCTAAAAGATTATTTTAATTCCACTGTTGCGCCTGCAGCTTCTAACTTCTTCTTCATCTCTTCTGCTTCCTCTTTTGGAACTCCTTCTTTCACAGGCTTAGGTGCAGCATCCACTAAATCTTTAGCTTCTTTTAATCCTAAATTAGTCATCGCCCTTACTTCTTTAATCACTGCTATCTTATTGCTTCCTGCATTTGTTAATACTACGGTGAAAGAGGTCTTTTCTTCTTGAATTGCCTGCGCCCCGCCTCCACCAGCTGCTGCTTGAGCCTGCGGCATAGCCATCATCGGCATATTTGCTTGAACTCCAAACTTTTCTTCCAGTGCCTTGACCAAATCAGAAAGTTCAAGTACGGTCATGTCTTCAATGGATTTGATGATCTCATCTAATTTTGGATTTGACATCTTTTACCTCCTTATTCTAACTTGCCTTTTTTTGTTTTATCTGTTCTAGGCAATAAACGAATTTTCTCAATGAATTTTTCAATGTCATCACTAGTTTAACTACCGGCGCATTCAAAGTCATTACTACCTGCGCCCTTAAAATCTGACGGGAGGGTAATTTTGCTAAAATCTCTATATCTTCCCTCGTAAGAACCCTGTCTTGTAGAATACCTTTCTTTAAATTAAGGCTTGGGTTCTGTTTAGAAAACTCACAGAGCAGTCGTGATACGCTTACAGGCTCATCTTTAAAAAATACCAGCCCACATGGTCCATCAATAACATCTATAATGTCCTCTAATCCTATCTTCTTTAGAGCATGCCTGGCAACGCTATTTTTAACTACAAAGAGTTCTGCCTGAGTATTTCTTAATGACTGTCTTAATGCAGTCATCTCCGGACTAGATAGTCCAGAATACTTCACCACAAAAACCCCCGCTGAATCCTTAAAACTATTCCTTATCTGATTTTCTGCTGCTTCTTTGATTAAAAGGCCTACTTTTTTCATATAGCGATCCTTAATCCTGGATTCATACTAGAAGATATATAAAGACTATTTATGAATTTACCTTTCAAAGATGCCGGTTTTGCCTCGTTTAAGGCATTTAACACAGAAGAGGCATTCTCGTATATTTTATCCTCGCTGAAAGAAATTTTGCCTATCGCCAGATGTACACCGCCCTGCTTATCTGCCCTAAACTCTACCTTACCCTTTTTTACCTCTTCAATCGCTTTCACAATATCGTTGGTTACCGTGCCGGTCTTAGGACTAGGCATCAATCCCCGTGGACCAAGAATCTTACCTAAACGAGATAAATCCTTCATCATCTCCGGCGTGGCAATAGCGCAGTCAAAATCTAAAA
>JAMWDE010000113.1 GCA_023818905.1 Candidatus Omnitrophota bacterium
ATACCACCTCCTTTTTTCTTCGGAGGTGGTATTTTACATTAATCTACCCTGACATTTCTACTTTGCAGAAAGGTGACATTATTATATTGCGGTAACACAAAAAGTTACCATACAGCCACCAAAATATCATTTATAGCATGGTAACTACGGGTCAGTGTAATACAACTTTATGCAACATTATGCTATATTAAAGGGAATTGCGCATTAGTAACAAGGATTACATAACTCCGCTATTCAAAAGCACTTATCTTTCGCAGTAAATCCAGCGCCATCCCTACTCACTGTAACGTTCGGTCAACTATAGATAGCGATTGCGATACGCTTTTTATGCATTCTATCTACAAACAGTTAAAACATAATAGGAGATCCCCTTCTTGAGAGACGTCCCATTTTTTATTTATAAATATCTTGATTTTATTTATGCTTAGGTTAAAATATAGGAGTGAAATGAAAAATTATTTTTTGTATGTCTATGGTAGCCTCTATAACTTCATTTATAAACCTAGTTTTGCGCTGAAGAAATCTATGAATTAGCAAAAATGAAATATTATATAGAGAAATTGAAAAATGCTCCTTGCTAGTAATCCTCTATATTTGATGTAACTATCAGAAATAATAATGGGCGCCATTACAGTGACTGCCTTGCAAGTCTAACTAGAGGAGACAATAATCTTGATAAGACACAGCGCTATCATTAGCACACAAAACAGAAGACAGCACAAATTGCTGTATTTTGTTTGCTACCTTCAAACGAAGAAGAAAAAACATATAGAAGCGGAAGGATAATCTTATGTTCATTTTTATCCGATTACTATTAGGGCATCTTATAGGAGATTTTCCCCTCCAATTTAACAAAATCTATAACCTCAAACACAGAGGACTAATTGGCATCATACCACATGCGCTCATAGTTATGTCTTGCTTTATCCTGTTGACTTTACCCTATCTGAATCTACCTGGCTTGTGGGGATTTATATTCTTTCTAAGCATAACCCATCTTTTCCAGGATTCAATCAAAATAGGTTATAAGGGTATAAGATACAGATTACTGTTTTATCTACTTGACCAAGTTTCTCATGTTGGCTTGGTATCGTTGGTTTTTGTTACAAATATAAAGAATATAAAACCCATACAAAAAGCGGGGCTTATATGGTCACTTTATAATAACGACCTCTTGGCAATCTATATTATTGCCATTATCATTGCAACTTATAACGGATATTTTATGATGAGGAATCTCAAAAATAATCTTTTAGGTAGAGGGCATATATACAGCGGCTTTGAGAAATGGTATGGGATGTTTGAAAGAGCAATCCTGGTATCTATCTTTCTTTTAGATAAATATATATTTTTGTTTATTTCTGGTGTGCTTATTCTAAGACCAATTATCTTTATACTGGGAAGAAAAAGGTTTATGCTTAATCAGGAGTTTATAAGTGGTTCAGAGACATTACTAAGTTGGTTAATCGGTATTGTAACTGGCTTATTTTTGTGTTTCGTCAAGCACAGAATTAGCTGATGTTGTTGCAACATAAAAATGTCATCTTTTTTTAGAATTCTATTCCCCTTCTTGCCTTTATGCCTTTTTTATAATAATGCTTTACGTCTCTTATCCAACTTACTAAGTCTGCTACATCTATAATCCTCTTTGGTGCAAATCGACCAGTAAAAACTAATTCTACCTGCTTGGGTGTATTTTTTATAAGCTCTAGGACCTCATCCAAATCTAAAAGTTTATACCTTAAGGCGATATTTATTTCATCCAATATAACTATATTGTAAAAACCTTCTTTTATAATCATCTTTATTCTCTCAAAACCCTGCCTTGCCAATTCCTTATCAGTTGCATCTGGATTCTTTTTAATAAAACATCTTCTTCCGAACTGTTCAACCTTTATATTTCCAATCTTCCTTAACGACTTGAGTTCACTGTATGTCCTACCTTTGCAGAACTGGCCAATAAATACCCTAAAACCAGCACCTGCTGCGCGTAAAGCCAAACCCAAGGCTGCAGTAGTCTTTCCTTTACCATTGCCTGTATAAACCTGTATCAACCCTTAATCGCCTCCCAGCCCAATACCCCTAAAATACAAAAACTCAATACAACTAAGCCTGCTCCTATGACTCCCAAAATAATAGCAAAAAAGGCATATCTAAATCTAATGTTGAATAAGGAAGCTGCTATCGCTCCTGTCCAAGCACCAGTCATAGGTAAAGGGATAGCTACAAACAATGCTAAACCCAATGCTTCATACTTTTGAATGATATCTGATTTTTTCTTGGTGCGCTCAAATAACCAATCAAAGAAATGCTCCCAGATTATAAAACGTCTTAATCTACCTGAAACTGGCCTCAATAAAAAAAGTACAGGTGCTACCGGTAAGATATTACCTATCACTGCCAACCAGAATGCCTTGGGAGCGGAAAATCCCCAAGACAAGGCCAGAGGAATAGCTCCTCTTAATTCCGAAATTGGCAATCCTGCTGTAATCATTACTATATATTCTTTAGGCAAACTATTTAAATATGATAATATCTCTCTAAAACAGTGCATTTTAATTTTGCCTCCAGCCATATTTACCTACTAGAGGCACAAATACACAACCGCAGACCTCTGTTTTTATAAGCTTATCCTTTTGTTTTTCTACCACTGTGAGAACCTGGCTAAAAGAATCTCCTAAAGGAATAACCAATCTCCCGAATTCTTTCAATCGCTCAAGCAGAGGTTTAGGTATCTCAGGACTAGCAGCAGTAACGATAATCTTATCAAAAGGAGCCTCTTCAAGCCAACCCAAGGTGCCATCTCCTACCCTAATCTTGATATTCTTATAACCCAATTGCCTGAGCGTATCTTCAGCCGTTCTGGCTAACTCTGCAAATCTCTCTATGCTATACACCTCTTTGACCAACTCGGCTAATATAGCTGCTTGATACCCGGAGCCGGTCCCTATCTCTAAAATCCTATCCTGCGGACTTGGAAGAAGGCACTCGGTCATCAAAGCTACCATAAAAGGTTGAGAGATGGTCTGACCTTCTCCTATGGGTACAGGATAATCTGCGTAAGCACTCCCCCTAAATTCTTCAGGTATAAATTTGTGACGCTCTACTTTGTAAAAGGCGTTTAATACCTCTTTGTTTTTTATCGCACGTGCTACGAGTTGCTCTTTAATCATACGTTCTCTTAAAACTTTGTAGTCCATAATTCTCTCAGTATAAACCTTAAGAACCTTACAGTATCCCAAAAAGGATTGATCTGGCTCTTCTTGCGTAAATATATAGTTCTAATAGGTACAGAAACAATCTTGAAACCCAAACGTGCTGCCTTTATCAGTATCTCTGATTCTGTCTCGTATCTATGAGTCCTAAATTTTATCTTTTCTAAAACAGGTCTTTTTATTAGCCTAAATCCGCACTGCGAATCAGGTATGGATTGCCCGGTTATCTTAGAAAGAAACCAAGACATAATCTTATTGGTAACAATCCTTATCCAAGGCATTCCAGACACATCAGACATACGATTACCAATAAATATTGCAGCTTCAGAATGTCTTGCCAGCTGTATAAAAAAAAGTATCTCCTGAGGAAGATGCTGACCATCGCCATCCATAGTAATAACTGCGTCAAAACTTTTACTAATTGCGTAATCGAAACCCTTAATCAAAGAGGCGCCCTTACCTTCATTCTTCTGATTCCGCAATACTACTGCACCATTATCCTGCGCAAGCAAAGAAGTCGCATCTGTTGAGCCATCATCTATTACTACCACCTCAGTAACTTCTTTAGGAATCTGCCTGAG
Organism: Candidatus Omnitrophota bacterium; assembly: GCA_023818905.1. Lineage (GTDB taxonomy): Bacteria > Omnitrophota > Gorgyraeia > Gygaellales > Profunditerraquicolaceae > JAMWDE01. The sequence continues at coordinate 3,797 of JAMWDE010000113.1, forward strand.
TACATACCCAATGGCTTTGGCTTCGTTATAGGTAGGGATAATAACGCAGGTTTTCATTCCTTCCAAAATTTCCTAAACATATACCACTGCTCAGGATACTTTTTTATATAATCCTCCATAATAGCCTTATACTGCCTTAGTAAATTCAAAATATCCTCATTATAATTTCCAGTAGGCATAGGCTTAATCGGCTTCTCAATTCTTAAGATAAAAAGATGAGCTTTATTTGTGGTGATTAAACCAGACAAAATTATTTCCTTTTTTGTTATGTTA
>JAMWDE010000114.1 GCA_023818905.1 Candidatus Omnitrophota bacterium
AAACTGTAGCATACTTTAATTTAAAAACCCTAGTAACAGTCTCAATCTCAGGTTTACCCCAATCTTTTACAATAATAATATTTGCCTGCTTATCTAACTCATAGGTAAGATTATTGGCCTTAAATAACTTATCCATTGCTGGCTTAAGAGGCACCTTGTCCAGATAGATAGTAATCTTTCTATCCTGGACTGCCTCAGAGGCAATAAAGTTTAGGCCTGATTGTATAGAAAGTATCTTCAGTGTTTCTTTAAGAGAGGCGTCCTGTAAATCCATAGATATAGGAATTTCACCAGAAGGAGCTAACTCCTGGGCTCCTCCCCAATTCGGCATCAGTAGATAAAAACAAAATATAAATACAGATAATTTAAAATTATTCCTCATTGGTTACCTCCTTGGCTTTTGGGCCTTAAGCTTCCTGAAGCAGGAGAAGGAAGTTTAAATTTCTGATTTTTAAAAAGTATGGTTACTCCTGTATTATCTATCTGCACAATCTGCGCTTCTTGGATGATATCCCCTACCTTAACTGCCCTACCATTTATAATCGCCTGAGGAAATCTACCTCCCCAGAATACGCCTTCTACATTCAATGCAGGAGGAGTTACCACTGCCTGAGGCTCAATCTTAGATGAGGCCTGACCCTGCTCAGAAGGCTGTGATTTCTTTATGTAGCTCTCAAACGGCTCTCTTAAGTCTTCAGAGGTGTATTCTGTCTTAGGTCTATCAATATGTAATACCTCTTCTTTTTTAGTTTCCTGTCTTTCTAATTCAGCTATCATCTCAAACTCGCGATGTGCAGCAAACAAAAATCCTTTAAAACTAAAAATAATAAATAAAATAATAATTATACTTATCTTTATCATACTTCTTTTCTTTTTTATTCCTTGAGTAAAACTGTGGTTATCTTAAGGTAAGCAACTAGTTTAATAGTATCTTTATCCTGTAATTCAGATACTGGTTTAATGTCAGCTGACTCTATTATATATACATCAGGGTGATTCTCTACTTTGTTGATAAATTTTGCTAAGGCATGGTAGCTGTTTGTCTCTATAACTAAATCAAACGGATATTTTATATAAATGCCTACACCCTGTTCTCTGTTCGGCTTAATGGAGATTATCTTAATCGCAGGGTCATCTATAAGAGCAATGAGATTATTCATCGTCAAGTTTACGTCTTTAGTATTGATAAACCTTTTATAAGCATCAACCCTTTTTTCGTACTGACTGATTTTATCTAAGATGTCTTTCTTTTGTATTTCAGCTGTTTTTTTCTCAGTCAAAAAAGCGATATTACGGGTCTGATTTTTATATATATTATTAGCCAAGAATAAAGCAAACAGTATCACACCAATATTTAAAATCTTATTCTTATATTTGCCAATTCCTTCAAAGGTATCCATATCTTATCTACCTTGACAAACAATTTCAAATTTGGTTGCCGGATTATTATCTTGGGTAATCTGTTCAATAGAAAGCACACTTATCTGTTTAAAGTATTTTGTAAGCTTAGCATTCTCCTTTAGGCTAGTCACAAATTTATTAATTGCCCTAAACTCCTTTTCTCTATCAGATAGAAAAGCCACACCAATAAGATATAATTCTAATTTGGACTCTTCTTTTTTGAAATTAAAATTAGTCAACCATACACCTCCAGGGATAATCCGGGGGATAATATCAAGTTGGTCTGTAAGAAAGACTTGTTTTTTTATCAGATTATCCACGGCTTCTATTTTCTTTTTATATTGGTTATATATCTCGCTGAGTTCTTCATAAGATGCCTCTGCACTTACACCCTCAATCACTGGCCGCATACTTAAAAGTGTATCCAGTTCAGTCTTTAAAGGCTTTAGTTTAAAGTAACCCAATCCAAACGCTCCCAAACAGATCAGAATCCCAAGAATGACCACCCAAACAGATAATCTTAAATCCTTCAAAAAAGAGAATAACTCAAGCTGAATAGCAGCCTCTTTAGGAGGTTTCAGTCTGCCTTTGGCAGATAGGAGGTCTATCTTCAAAAAAGATTTAGGAATCAAAGAAGAGTAACTCTTTATGAGGTTTAAACTAAATTGAATGGGTTTTGTCCTATCCACATAATATATCAATTTAGATGCATCTACAAAATGCGCCGACATACCTATATCTTTAAATACTGCTTCCAGATCAGAACGGTCTGTAGAAGCAGAAATAAAGAACATCTTTTCAATATTCTTGGTGGGGAATCTGCGGTCATAGTAATCTAGAGAAACGCGAATCTCTGTTTTAAGCTTCTCTAAATCTCTCTTTAGTTCTAATTTTTCAGTCTTGGCAACTGTAGAGTCTAATTCACTCATTAGAGAGATATCTCGGGTAAACAGAGGAAAACCGTTGTCCAAAACCATAAAATTAACCTCATCCTCCTGCTGAAAATCAAGGTCTATAATCCCTACGGTTGCCTTGGTAGCTATACCAGCTGAATGGAGTAATCTTAAAATACTGAAGGCAGAGTACTCTATTATCTTTGGCTTTATATTCAATTGGTTAAATATAGATATATATTTATCCAGGATTTCTTTTTTTATTCCTGCAAAAAGGATAATATTTCTACGGGTTAACTTATCAAATTTGGCCTGAAAATCTGAAATTACCTCCTCAAGCTTAAAGGGTATGTATTTTTTGGCTTCAAAACTAACTGCACTAGCTAACTCATCTTGGGGCAGTGTTGGCATCTCAAAATTACGGATAATCACATCCCTACCCGAAAGCGCAATACACGCCTGATTAGCTTCCATATTATGCCTTCTTAGCTCCTCCTTAAATATAGTGGCTAACTTTATCTCATCCGGAATCTTTTCCTCTAATCTCGCCTCTCCAAGCACAGAACGGTCTATCTGGATATAATGAGAAATCTTCCTGCCAATAGTTTCAACTATACTAATTACCTTATGCCCAAAGTATACTCCCAATATATTCATCATTGATTCTCCTGTGATATTTTATCTTTAGATAAGCGTCTTCTACTGCGTAACCAAACATCAATATCCCTACGGTCAAATCTCCAGACTCCACCTACCTTGATTCCAGAGATTTTACCTTGGTTCAACCAATTATAGATAGTCTGCTTCTTTAGTTTTAAATAATCTGCTAATTCATCAATATCCATTAATCTAGTCATAAAACTCCTTAAAATTAGCTAAAGTGATTTTAATTAAAACATAAAATTTTTAATTTGTCAAGTATTTTTTTATATAATTTTACTTATACTTACTTAAAAATCTTGATAAGCTAAAGTATATAATTTTATAATAAATTTACCTAAAATATAATTTATTTAAGAAAATTATTGATAGAGGTAATTTACGTTGGCTTGGACACAAAAATTAATCCCTGTTGGAGGGCTACACTGTTTAGTTGTCCCGGCACAAGTAGCTCCCTGAGGACAAAAGATAATCCTTACGTGTCTGTTGTTTGGATTGCCATCCTGAGACCTGATAGAAGGAGGAAAATCTGAATCATTAATTAGGCAACCGGTGGGATTAGGGCAAGAATTTACCGGAGTATAAGTCCATTGCCCAATTCTGAGCATTTCCAAAGCATAGTTTATGCCTGCCATAGCAGCATAGTATGCCTGAATTCTGCTTATTTGATGGTGGGTAAGCCTGGCTTGACTTAACATTAGATTCATAATTACTGTAGCGAATACGGTAACTATTAAAAGTACTCCTAAAACAAGGTAAAAAGCTATTCCTCTTCTAAAATCTCTTAGATTAAACATTCTTTCTTAAGCTTATCACATAATCATCTTCTGTATGTTGAAGTATTACATGGCCTTCGCGTGCCAACCAACCCAGACTCATCAAAATATTGTCTCTTGGCTTATCTATACCTCTTACTAATTCTGACAGAGTTACTTCCTTGTGTTGATCCAAAAAATGCCAAATGTCTCCTGCTACTATCCCTATCTCTGTAATCATCTCTCTCCTCCCTCTGGGATTTATTCTAAAATCATCTCTCAGATATGTCAATATATTTATTAAATCATCT
>JAMWDE010000115.1 GCA_023818905.1 Candidatus Omnitrophota bacterium
GCTCTTTAGTGCGTCTGATAGCATAGGCAGTATGCGTACCCGCTCCCATAATGAAGGCCCAATCCGAACTCTGGGCTAACAGAAGTTCTCTGAGTGCTTGGTTGAGCGCGCGATTTAACAGACCATTAACTGGGGCATCTGCATATGTATTAACCAACTCTGTCATCCGCTCTGAGGCTTTGTGTAAGTAACGATATATCCAATCATTAGAACCCTGTAACCACATCTCATTATAACCCTTCCAGCCCCAACTAGACAATGAAGGAGTCACCACTTGGTTACGGGGATTCTCTGAAAGATATTCAGTAGCAGTAATCATGCGTATTGTTTTCTGGTCAAAATAAAGCTTACGCATAAGCAAATCTAACCAGAGTGGACCTTCATACCACCAATGTCCAAATAGCTCTGCATCATAAGGCGAGACTATAATAGGCTTCTTCTTCATAAAGTCATAAAGATACTCAATCTGTTTCTCTCTGTTAAACATAAAATTACCAGCATGCTCTGCTGCCTTTTCCTGCGCTAGATAGGGAATGTAAGGCTGTTTATCTTCACTACCTGTAATCCGATAGTACTTTATGCCTGTATTTATCCTTATGCCATCCTGATGGATATAAGGACGAATATACTCGTAATCCAAATCAAACCCTATATCACGATAAAATTCACGATAATAGTAGTCACCAGGATAACCTTCAATAGAAGACCAGACCTGTTTGGACGACTCTAAATCTCTGCCAAAGCAGGCAACTCCTGATTTGCAATAAACCGGAGCGAATACGCCATATTTAGGCCGAGGTGTTCCATGCAGTACTCCATGCGCATCCACAAAAAAATACTTTAAGCCCGCCTCTTTCAGTATTTCATCGTCGCCAGGACTATAACCACATTCAGGCAACCAAATACCCTTAGGCCTTCTACCAAATACCTTTTCATAGTGACTAACTGCTACTTTTATCTGTGCCCTCACTGAAGGTTTAACCACATCCATCAGTGGTAGATATCCATGGGTTGCGCCGCAGGTGATGATTTCTATCTTGCCTGCATCCTGGAAATTCTTAAAGGCATTAACTATATTACGGTTGTATCTCTCAAATACATTCCTCGCCTCATAGAACCGACCCAAATACATTGTGGCCAGAACATTAAACTCTGGTTGCCAACGGGTGCGCTCTACCTCTTTATGCGATAATTCAATTAGTTTATTTATATGCTTTAGGTATCTATTCTGAAGAAGCTCATCCATCAACATAGATATCAGTGTAGGAGATAAAGTCATAGTGATACGGAAATCAACCTTGTCATTCAATAATCTCTCAAAGACCAGAATCAAAGGTATATACGTCTCGGTTATTGCCTCGTAAAGCCAATCCTCTTCTAAAAAATCCTCGTACTCAGGATGCCTAACATAAGGTAAATGACCGTGTAAAACTATACAGAGATAACCTTTCTCCATCTTAATATACGATTAACTTACGAATAGCTCAATTGGCGAGTAAAACAAACTAAGATAAACTACTAAACCAATCAACCGATCTTACCTAGTCTCTTTGGTAACGATAGGGGTGATAGTGCGCTCCTCTAACCTATCAGCAGATATCGCTTTTACCGGAATAACCTGCTTACCATCAGGAAGGGCAAATCGTAAAGTGAAAGTTCCATCTGGTCTTAACTTAACATTCCTGTCTTGAACATAAACCTGCGCATCTGGTTCAGTAGCGCCATAGACAATCAACTCTGTATTCACCACTAACCAGAATTTTCTTTCTTTAGGTATCTTTACAGGGCTAGCCATAGAGGCAATACCTGGTGAGGCTAAGGCTCCAGAAAAAAGTGCCTTCCTTATTCTCTCCTGCCAGGCCTTTCCCACAGGCGAACTTTTACCCAAACCAAAACCCATACCATACAACCTCGCAAACACATCCTCTGGTACCATCCACTCTTCATCTGTAATCCAGGAGGGTCCTTCTATAGGAGTATGCACAGTGTTGGAACGGGCTATCATAATAAACTTGCCATTATTTAACTTTAAACCTATATCTACACACCAGAATCTACCTGGACCACCCACATCGATATACCAATTATTCGAATCAACTGTAATCTCTATATCAAAGAATCTGTGCGCGTTTGTTCCATCGAAGATAATGTGGCTGACATCATAAACCCTTAATACCCGTTTTGCCGTAAAAAAGTCCTCCTTGAGTTTCTCACTCAGTGTATTCCAAGTCTGAGAAGTAATCTCCCAATAAGCATGTATCCACCAGGGATCCCTAACCTGAAGTGTTATCTTATCCTCTCCGTACCCAGGGGGTAACTCCTCTATTAATATCTTACGAGGCATTACCTGCGTAGATTGGAGCGCATAAAACTTTGTTTTCTCTATAGCTAATTCCTGAGTCCCTAAGACTTCTTTTTTAGCAGCCTTCTCCCTCGTTTTTCTGAGTATCCTCTTTTGTGCAACTGTAGGTTTTTTCTTATTTTTAATTATCTTACCTATCCTTTCTTTTATCCGACGTATTATCGCCATATTATCACCCCCTTTGTAAACCAATCTTTCTCATAAAGGTTGTCTTGCTCTGCTCTGGCTTGGGTTTTATTTTTTTGTAGATGGTTGCACTGCCTCTGTCTTATTCTTTATCAATGCCTCTTTTAAATCCTCCTCCAGGGCATTTTTTAGCTCACTTACCTTCTGAAGTTCTTCCTTAAGACTCTGATTAACTAATTGCTCTTGTAGTAGCGCCTTCTTAGTTGCCTGATGCGCTGCCTTCTCTTCCTCTAACTCTTGGGTAAGACTACTTAATCTCTTTTCTAATAGTTGCTTGTCCTGTGTAAGTTTTTCCTCTAAATCTAATCTGTTAGCTATCTCTTTATCGCGCTGTGTCTTGTAACGATTTAAGTTACTACAAGAGCCAACCATACCTATAAAAAATATGACAGTTAATATACCTAAAATTAAAATAAGTCTATCTTTCAACGTCTCCTCCATGAAACCTCCTTCATCTTATCTACTTAAGATCTCCTTGCTCTATAAAACTGGTTTTTGTCTTAGATGGAGCTATCTTGGGATATTCATAAGATTGTGCGCTTTTATCTTGAATGCCTTTGAGCTTAGTAAGCTGGGGAAGGATTACAATCTCTACGCGACGATTTAATCTACGCCCCTCCTTTGTCTCATTGGTAGCTACTGGCCTATATTCACCGTAGCCTATAGCAGATACACGTTCTGGCGCAATTTTCTTTTCTTCCACCAAGTAGTGCAAAACGCTTAATGCCCTGGCAGTGGAGAGCTCCCAGTTGGATTTCCAGCCCGAATATCTAATTGGTTCATTATCAGTATGCCCTTCTATACCTATATTGAATTGCGGAAAATTGTCCCTCAGTACACCCGCCACCTTATCCAATACAGAATAGGCTTCTGGTCTTATGTTTGCCTTTCCTGAATCAAACAGGATATCTGCCAAGAAGGTGACCACAAGCCCTTTCTCCATCATCTGGAGTTTCACCTGTTTATCTTTTATTTCTTGACTAAGTTTATCAGCAAGAAGCTGTTTCGCCTGATTTAACTCTTCCAACTGTTGAGATAATTCTTCAATCTTCTGGATATCAGAACGCCTGCCTTTTTGAAATACAAAAGTGCAACCTGAAAGTAATAAAGTTAAAATTAGTACCAGGATGAATACTTGAAATCTCATCTTTGCCTCCTCGTATAATGCCTTAAGCTAAGACTCATAGTCAGATAGTTTACAGTCTATGGTTTTGGGCTATTGGTCTATTTGTAACAATGTATCCTATCTTATTGTTAAGGTTGCAGTTTTAATCTTTCTAAAAACCTAACTATACCATAATCAATATATATAGTCAAGGATTTTTGGTTAATTGTGTTGTTGCAACATAAAAATGTCATCTTTTTTGCAAAATAGAAATGTCACCTTTTAAGAATTCTTTTAAAGAATTTTCTTTTTGGTTTTTAAAGCTCCCTATCTTTTTAAATCTTAGCTTTCTT
>JAMWDE010000116.1 GCA_023818905.1 Candidatus Omnitrophota bacterium
AAAAGACTATACCTGGCTTAATAAAACAGAGCGGTGGTAATGTGCGTTTCGTCTATGATGCTTATCGTCGTTTAATTATGATGTATTCTGATGTGGTGATGGAAAAGGCAGAAGGCATCGAGCCAAAAGATGAAGAATCGGGTATACGTAAGCAATTAGAAAGAATTATGGAACAGCTCAAAAAGGAAAAGGGCTATAAGAATGATACTGATTTAACTGCTGATGATCTAAAAGAGCTCTGTTCTCTGTTCAAATTAAAAATAAAAGAGATTTTGAAAAAAGAATTTCCCGATGACCATAACGAACAACTTTGGGGAGGTATCGGAGCAGTCTTTGCCTCTTGGAATGGAAAGCGCGCTGTAAGCTATCGCCGCATAGAAGGTATACCTGATAACTGGGGAACTGCAGTTAATGTTCAAACAATGGTGTTTGGCAATATGGGCTCAGATTCAGCTACAGGAGTTGCCTTTACGCGTAATCCAGGAACTGGCGAAAAACAATTTTACGGTGAATATCTTATCAATGCGCAAGGTGAAGATGTAGTTGCAGGAATACGTACTCCTGCTCCAATCAATGAATACTCTAAGTCAGAGTACAACAAAAACCTAACCACTCTTGAGGAGACAATGCCTAAGATTTATGCTGAACTTTTTGATTACCAAAAGAGATTAGAGAAACACTATCGTGATATGCTGGATATAGAGTTCACTATAGAGAAGGGTCGTTTGTTTATGCTTCAATGTCGTGTGGGAAAACGTAATGGACCAGCTGCTGTGCGTATGGCGGTAGAGATGCTAAGAGAAAAGTTGATTACAAAAGAAGAGGCGATCATGCGGGTTACTCCTGCTCAGTTAGATGAATTATTGCATCCTATAATTGACCCTAAGTTCGAGATGAGCTATAAACCAATTGCTAAAGGTTTACCTGCCGGTCCAGGCGGAGCCAGCGGTCAGATAGTTTTTACTGCCAAGGATGCAGTCAGGTGGTCCTCTGAGGGCAAAAAGGTTATTCTTGTCCGGGAAGAGACTAATCCAGAAGATGTAGAAGGCATGCGTCAGGCACAAGGGATTTTAACTGCAAGGGGTGGGATGACTTCTCATGCTGCTTTGGTTGCACGTGGATGGGGTAAATGCTGTATTGTAGGTTGCGCAGCTTTACATATCGACTATGATAATAAACAGATACATATAGATGGAAAGTTGTTGCGCGAGGGAGATTGGATTACCTTGAATGGAACTAAGGGTAATGTCTATGAAGGCAAGCTTCCTATGATGGACGCATCGGAGGAGAATAAATTATTGTGTGAGTTCCTAAAGCTGTGCGATTCTGTAAAAAGATTGGGCATACGCACAAATGCCGATACGCCTGAAGATGCCAAGAGGGCAAGACAATTTGGCGCAGAGGGTATAGGCCTATTTAGGACAGAGCATATGTTTTATGGAGCAGGTTCAGATGAGCCGCTTTTTATTCTACGTAAGATGATAATTTCAAAAACAGAAGAAGAACGGAAGAAGGCATTGGAGGAGTTATTTCCTTACGTTAAGAAGGATATAAAAAATACACTTGAAGCGATGGACGGATTACCGGTGGTGATACGCCTACTTGACCCTCCATTACATGAATTTGTTCCTAAAGATACGATTAAACTAGAGAAATTGGCTAAGGATTTGGATATCACACTGGAAGAACTCACTCAACGCGCAGATGCACTTCATGAGGCAAATCCAATGATGGGGCACAGGGGGGTGCGTCTGGGTGTTACTTATCCTGAGGTAAGTCAGATGCAGATTCGCGCTATCTTTGAGGCATCTGCGGAGTTATTAAAAGAAGGAAAGAAACCATATCCTGAGATAATGATACCGGTGGTAAGCGACGTTAAAGAGTTAGTTAACCAATTGAGTATAGTCAAAAGTGTCTATCAGGAGGTATTAAAGAAATATAACCTCAGAAAGATAAGGTATATGTTTGGTACCATGATAGAGATTCCGCGAGCAGTTATTTTAGCAGATAGGATTGCTGAGATAGTGGAATTCTTTTCTTTTGGTACCAATGATTTAACCCAGATGGGTTTTGGTTTTTCTCGCGATGATGTTGGAGGATTCTTACCTATTTACCTCCAAAAGGGGATACTACCCCAAGATCCCTTTCAGACAATTGACCAAGAAGGAATTGGCGAATTGATAGAGATTGGAATTCAGCGCGGCCGTAAGACCAACAAAAATTTAGAAGTAGGGATATGCGGTGAACATGGAGGAGATCCTGCTTCTGTTGAATTCTGCCATCGCGTAAATATGAACTATGTAAGTTGTTCGCCCTTTAGAGTTCCTATTGCTAAGTTGGCTGCAGCACAGGCAGTTTTAAAATATGAATCAAAGTCAAGGAGAAAGAAGAAATAAATTATCCGAAACGCCTGTTACAGTTTTAAACCACCTTTCAACATTTAGAATGCAAGATAACTCTAAACTTGGTGCCAGATACGCCTTTAAATGCATCTCAAAGGCTGATTTGGCAAAGGCATAATATCTATATTGGAATTACGTTGTCTTGGTAGTGTAACAATGGTATGTTGCAAAGGGAAAAAATGAAAGGAGTTGCAATGAATAAGATGACTGTAAGGGATGTAGATCTTACTAATAAAAAAGTACTTATGCGCGTTGATTTTAATGTGCCAATGGATGAGAATCTAGGCATTACCGATGATACTCGTATTAGGGCAACTTTACCTACGATAAAGTATATATTACAAGGTGGTGCTAAAAAACTTATACTCATCAGTCATTTGGGTAGACCAGATGGTAAAGTAGTGGCAAGATATAGCTTAAAACCTGTTGCACTTCGGTTAAAAGAATTGCTAGGTGAACCAGTATGTTTTCTAAATGATTGTATTGGAGATGATATAAAAAGAGAGATTGATACTGTATCGGAAAGAGTAATCTTATTAGAGAATTTACGATTCTATCCAGAAGAAGAGGCAAATGACCTAAACTTTTCTAAACAACTAGCAGAATTAGCAGAGGTGTTTGTGAATGATGCCTTTGGTACCGCTCATCGGGCGCACGCTTCTACAGAAGGAGTTGCGCATTATCTTAAGGCAGTAGCAGGATTTTTATTAGAAAAAGAAATTCAGTATTTAGATACTGCTATAAAGAACGCTGCCAAGCCATTTTATGTTATATTGGGAGGAGCAAAGGTTTCAGATAAGATAGGCATAATTGAGAATCTACTTCCTAAATGCGATTCCATCCTTATAGGTGGAGGTATGGCATACACTTTCTTGAAAGCCAAGGGCGAATCTATAGGAAACTCAAAATTAGAGAAAGATAAATTAGATTTAGCGAGAGATGTTCTTGGTAAGGCAGAAAAATTAAATAAGGAGATTTTATTACCTGTAGATCACATAGTGGTAGAAAAGATTGAGCCTGGAGCCAAAATAGAGGTAGTCGAAGAGATACCCGATAGCAAAATTGCTGTAGATATAGGTCCTAAGACCATAAACTTATTTAAAGAGAGATTGAAAGATGCCAAGACCATTGTGTGGAATGGCCCTTTGGGCATATTTGAGATTGAGTCCTTTAGTAAGGGTACGGAACAGGTAGCCCAATTTATTACTACATTAAAAGCCACTACCATCATAGGTGGAGGGGATACCGCTTCAGCAATAGCAAAATTCGGATTAGAAGAAAAGATGACGCACATCTCAACCGGCGGAGGGGCGAGTTTAGAATTTTTAGAAGGTAAGGTTTTGCCTGGTATAGCATCCTTAGCAGATAAATAAGAATGAGAAAAACTATTATCGCAGGCAATTGGAAGATGTATAAGATAATTCCTGAGGCACTTGAGCTTGCAGGTGGCCTGAAAAGGGAATTGTTTGATTTAGATAAGGAAGATATAGATATTGTTATCTGTCCTCCTTACACCGCACTTAGTGAAGTGGCAGAGGCAATATTTGAATCTAATATACAGTTAGGCGCCCAAGATGTCCACTGGATG
>JAMWDE010000117.1 GCA_023818905.1 Candidatus Omnitrophota bacterium
ATTTAAAGTATGGGCAATACGAACAAATCCTGGAGGAGGTGTTGTAATCTCATCCCCATGACTCATCCAACAAGTTAAATTAGTGGAAAGATTATTAAACAAATCTTTATTATTATCTATAAAAAGCTCAGCTTTACCATACTCTCGCCCCTTAGCTTTAGCTACTTTCCCACCTAAAATATGTGTGACAACTTGCATACCGTAACATATACCTAATATAGGAATACCTAAATTAAAAATTTTCTTATCGGGTAAAGGGCAATTCTTTGAAATCACAGAGGCAGGACTCCCAGAAAGGATTAAACCTTTCGGATAAAAACTTGCAATTTCCTTTGCTGATGTATTGTAGGGGATAATGCGTGAAAATACCCTATTCTCTCTTACGCCTTTAGCAATAAGTTGTGTGTACTGCGAACCGAAATCCAGAATAAGAATGGTATGTCTTATCATTTGCCCATCCCTACGCGTTGGTCAACTTGAAAAATCTTTCCTTCTGTCTGTATAGAAGGCGCAATAATAATCTCTACGTCGTGCATCTGCTTGATATTCAATACGCCCAATGAACCCATAGAGGTCCTTAAGGCTCCCATTAAGTTTTGTGAACCATCGTCTACCTTAGCAGGCCCAAAGAGTATCTCCTTTAAGGTTCCAGTTGTGCCAACATATATGCGCGTGCCCCGCGGAAGATTAACATGCGAAGTAGCCATACCCCAATGATAACCCCTTCCTGGAGCTTCTTTTGCCCTGGCAAAACTTGAGCCTATCATAACTGCATCTGCTCCGCAGGCAAATGCCTTACAGATATCTCCACCACGCGACATTCCTCCGTCAGCAATGATAGGTACATATCTGGCTGTTCTTTTATAATAAAAGTCACGCGCTGCTGCGGTATCTACAATAGCAGTTACCTGAGGCACACCAATACCTAATACACCCCGTGTAGTGCAGGCAGCACCTGGGCCGATACCCACCAATATAGCTGCTGCTTGTGTCTCCATAAGCTCTAATGCCACATCATAAGTTACACAGTTACCTATAATTACAGGTATCTTTAGTGACTTGCAGAACTTGTGTAAGTCAAGAGTTTTGTATTCTCTGGAAATATGCCTGGTGGTAGTAACTGTTGATTGAACTACAAATATATCTGCTCCCGCTGCCTGAGCAATCTTAGCAAATCTCTGTGCATTAGCAGGAATACAACTTACTGCAGCAGTGGCTTTATTTTCTTTGATCTGCTGTATTCTTTTGGTAATAAGCTTTTCTTTGACTGGAAGAGTGTATATCTCCTGAATTAACTCTGTAGCCTGATGGGCAGGTGCCTTGGCTATCTTCTCCAAAACAGTATCCGGGTTTTCATAGCGGGTCTGAATGCCATCCAGGTTTAAGACTGCAATACCTCCTAGCCTTGACATCTGAACCGCAAAATTAACATCCACCACGCCATCCATTGCAGCAGCTAATATAGGCACTCTGAATTCTCTTTTTCCTATTTTAAAGGTGGTATCTACCTCATTGGGATTTACAGTTTGTAATCCTGGAACAAGTGAGATTTCATCAAAACCGTAACATCTACGCGCCCTTCTGTTAATACCTATCCACTCAGCCATATTATATTCCTTTCCTTAAGTATTTATATTACAATGGGTTACATGTTTTATTTTAACTTCTATTGAAGCTCTTTAGGGAAGATGGGAAAAATTTTAACTCATTATCAATTCCTTGTCAATGATTATTTATTAAACCCACCGAACAAAAAAGGCGAAGATTATCATTCTTCGCCCTTTTTAGACAAAATTAACCACCAACATAAACCAAACTAATACATCTCGCCGCCATAACCTCCGGTTGGAGGCATATGAGGCATCTTCTCTTCTTTCTCAGGTAGCTCAGTAACTAAGGCCTCAGTAGTTAGCAATAATGCAGCTATACTGGCAGCGTTTTGTAATGCTGTGCGCGCTACCTTTGTAGGGTCTATGACGCCAGCATCAATCATGTCCACATAGGAGTTCTGATTTACATCAAACCCCACATTGGTTTTTTCTTGCTTTACACGCTCCACCACCACTGACCCCTCAAGCCCTGCATTCTGTGCCAACTGTCTTATAGGTTCTTCTAAAGCGCGCCTTACAATATCTATTCCAGTCTTCTCATCTTCTTCCTCGAGTTTCAATTTCTCTAAACAGGGCACACAGCGCAGAAAACCCACTCCTCCTCCAGGGATAATACCTTCCTCAACTGCAGCACGGGTAGCATGTAAAGCATCCTCAACACGGGCTTTCTTCTCTTTCATCTCGGTCTCTGTGGCAGCCCCCACATTAATAACCGCTACTCCGCCTGCAAGTTTTGCCAGGCGTTCTTGCAATTTCTCCTTATCGTAATCAGAATCGGTCTCATCAATCTGTTTTTTAATCTGCGCTATCCTTGCATTTATAGCCGTAGTCTTACCTGCACCTTCTACAATAGTAGTATTTTCTTTATCTACCTTTACTCTCTTCGCCCTACCCAAATCTTCCAGATTTAAATTCTCTAATTTTATCCCCAAATCCTCAGTTATTGCCTTGCCGCCTGTAAGAACTGCAATATCTTCAAGCATAGCCTTGCGTCTATCGCCATAACCAGGTGCTTTCACTGCACAGGCCAAAAATGTTCCTCTAATTTTATTTACCACTAAGGTAGCTAAGGCCTCTCCTTCTACATCCTCTGCCACAATCAGGATTGGTTTTCCGGTACGGGCAACCTTCTCTAATAAAGGTAATATATCTTTAATAGAAGATATCTTTTTCTCATATATAAGCAAAAAGGGTTCTTCCAGAATACACTCCATCCTTTCTGCATCAGTAACAAAATAAGGAGAAAGATAACCTTGGTCAAATTGCATACCTTCCACCACTTCCAAGGTAGTAGCTGTTGACTTTGCCTCCTCTACAGTAATAACCCCATCCTTACCTGCTTTATCCATTGCTTCTGCTATTAAATCTCCTATAGCAGTATCGCAATTCGCAGCAATAGAGGCAACCTGAGCCACCTCTTTTTTATCCTTGATAGGCTTAGAAAGTTTCCTTAACTCTTCTGTTACCTTTTCTACTGCCTTCTCAATACCACGTTTTAATGCCATAGGGTTAGCACCAGCAGTAACATTCTTTAATCCTTCACGATAAATTGCTTCAGCCAAGATTGTAGCAGTAGTTGTTCCGTCTCCAGCAGTATCTGAAGTCTTCTCCGCCACCTCTTTTACCATCTGCGCTCCCATATTCTCAAACGGCTCTTCCAATTCAATCTCCTTCGCCACGGTTACGCCATCCTTAGTAATAGTGGGAGAACCAAATTTTTTATCCAAAGCCACATTGCGACCCTTTGGCCCTAAGGTAACTTTTACTGCTGCAGCTAATTTTTCTACGCCCGAAAGAATCTTTCTGCGTGCTTCATCATTGTATATAAGTTGTTTTGCCATTGCGCCTCCCGGTTTACTTTATTACTTTATTATAGCTAAAATATCCTCCTCTTTTATAATCAAAAACTCCTCTCCGTCTTTTGTGTTAAACTCTGTGCCTGAATATTTTCCATATAAAATCTTATCTCCTACCTTTACTTCCGGTGGCTGGATATTACCATTTTCTAGCAACTTGCCTTTACCCACAGCTATCACTTCGCCTTGTTGCGGCTTCTCTTTAGCTGTATCTGGTAACACTATACCACCTTTTGTTTTTTCTTCTGCTTCTAAAGGCCTTACTACTACGTAGTCGCCCAAAGGTTGAATCTTCATTGCTTCACCTCCCTATAAAACTATCATTTTTAGCACTTTATTATATGAATTGCTAATTATAAAACAAAAAATAATTTTGTCAAGGATTATATTTTGTGTGTGTTGTTGCAACATAAAAATGTCATCTTTTTTGCAAAATAGAAATGTCACCTTTTAAGAATTCTTTTAAAGAATTTTCTTTTTGGTTTTTAAAGCTCCCTATCTTT
>JAMWDE010000118.1 GCA_023818905.1 Candidatus Omnitrophota bacterium
ATGAAATCTTGTTATGCCCCTTCTTGTGGAAAGCCATAATTCAGAGATTAATAGTGGTATATCTTTGTAATGAGAATTTAAATCTTTGAGATAATTAAAATACCTTATGGCTTCAGGGAAAACAGGATTTTCATAATCTGGTTCGTTTCTTAAGAAGTCTGGATAATAGGGATACACATGATAGGAGGCAAAGAGTCCTCCCTGGAAAGAGGGATTAATGATTATCTTATTTTCATCAATAGATACCGCATCATCATCAAATATTCCTGAAAATTTAAAATCACTTAATGATATCTCTTCTCCGAGTCTTCTTCTGAGCTCTATTTCTTCTACAAAACTTGCCTCACTTAAATGATAAATAGGATCAAGTGTTGGCCAGTTCATGAAGGTAACAGGCCTCTGGCTATTATATCTCTCTGATTCATAGGTTATTAAGTAGTCAAGCATCTCTGTAAGCCAGACCTCAAAGGCAGTCCCATTGTTAATTGAAAGGGATTTACCTTTGAATTCCTTTTCATTATATTTTGAATTAAAGGCTATCACCTCATAGGGTTCCCATTCCCTTCCAAAGATAAAGGCGACGGTATAAGCAGAGACATCATATTCATATCTCCCATAAGGAGATCCTGGCTTTTCAGAGAGATATGCATTACCGAATACCACATCAACGGCATATTTTATATTTACCTTAACATCGGTGATATAATCTGCATTATAAAAATCGTTATCTTTGGGCAATTCTGCCCATATGCCTTGAAAACGATACAATTTTCTTCCAAGCTCATTATTAAATTGATATAACGCCTCATAAAAAGATGGTGGATGAATTGTATAAATCCTGATAGCATTAGCTCCAAGTTTTGTGATTTGTTCGAACCACTTTAGATAAGTGCCTTTTTTTATAGGGTATTCGCCTGGGAAATATCCTGGCAGTCCGAGCCCAATATTTATACCTTTAATAAATATTTTTTTCCATTTGCCGTCTTGGATTTCGAGATAATCTTTATTTGCCCTAAATATAGACTTTTTCTGCGAAAATGGGATCTGTTTTTTTTGGGAGTCAATGATATAAATATAGTTTATCGCATCTTTATTATCTGGTTCGAATTCTAATGCCTTACAAAATGCCCAGCGCGCTGTCTCGTAATCCTCAAGCTTATAATTAGCAATGCCAAGACCTAACAAGAGTTTGGAGGTCTTCTTTTTGACGAGCGCCCTTTTGAAGATATTAATAGCTTCCTGATAATCCTCTCTGTCAATTGATAGAAAACCAAGTTTCTCACAATCCATAATTTATTATCCTACTGTATACTGATTTCATTTATAATTGCCTTTCTTCTCAACATGCTCCCAATTTCTTCTGCCGCATATATAGAGAAGTATTGCCTGGAATCTCCAGAAGGAATTTATCTGTCTGTATCCAAAATTTTCAAGCACCCCGTAAACCAATAGTTTAATGAAATGTGCCCATTTTGGGTATCTCCTATATGTTAACTCTTCCAGAAATACACCTATGGTTGAAAGAAATGCCCCATAGAATATTGCCAACACTAAAAAGAGAATAAAAAACTCGGAATTGAGCAGTCCAAAGAGATAAGAAAGCGGCACAACAATATAGCCTAACAATTCGACAACAGGCCCCAACATCTCAAAAAAGAAATAATAAGGAAAGATAAACATTCCTAACAGGCCATATTTCGGATTTAACATCATTCCCCTGTGTTCCATGATGCTCTGTATCAGTCCCAGATGCCACCTTCTCCTCTGTCGTCCGAGCATCTTAAGGTTTTCAGGAACCTCTGACCAGCATATCGGATCTGAAATAAATTTAATCCTGTAAGGTTTTTTATTCCTCATATGATACCTATGGAGTTTAACAATCATCTCCATATCTTCAGAGACATGACGGGTATTGTATCCCCCAACTGCTACTACAGTTGCTTTATTAAACAAGGAGAATGTTCCGGAAAGAATGAGGAGGCCATTCATGGCATCCCATCCTACCCTCCCGAATAAAAATGCCCTTAGATATTCGACTATCTGAAATAAGGCTAACACGTTTCTCGGTAAATTTATCTTCTCTACAACCCCTTCTTTTAACTCTATACCATTAAGTACTCTTACAACGCCACCACACGCAGCGACAGGAATGGGACTTTCCAAGACAGGTGACACGAGTCTGATTAGGGCATCACTTTCCAGAACCGAATCGGCATCGGCAGAACAGAAATAGGGACTTGTGCTCGCATTAATGCCACAATTTAAAGAATCTGCCTTTCCACTATTTTCTTTATCTATTACAAGCAAATTCGGTAATTTTGGGTTATAATAGAACCCCCTAACAGGAGCGGTTTTGAGTATATTTCTATAAACAATGTCTATCTTTTTCAACTTGAAAGTATTAATAAGGGTTTCCAAGGTTCCATCGGTAGAGCCATCATTAATAACGATTACATTAAAAATTGGATAATTTATTGAGAGGGCTGATTTTACTGTTCGGATAATCACCCCTTTTTCGTTATAAGCAGGAATAAGAATTGAAATTGGTGGTGTTTCTGGAGAAAAACTAAAATCTTTAACAGGCGAATATTTTATCCGTTTGATGTGTCTGAGGATAACAAAAAGAGATACGGTTAAGAGAACCGTATACAATAGATTTACAATACAGTAATAAAACCCAACAAAATAGTTAAACCCTAATATAAGGGGTATCAATAATCCCTTCATATCGTTGTTTCCTTATTAGGATGAGATTTATTTCTCCCTTTATCTTATCATTTCTCCCGTTTTTCATATATTCATATAGTGGGGTAGAAAAATTTAAAGAGTGCATGATGTTCAATATTTCTTTAGATTTTTCATAAATATTTTTATCGCTACTACCCAGGTTCTCGATTAATTTATAGACAAAATTTGTCTTTTCAATCTCTTCACAGACGATTTCTTTAGCGTACCGATCGTTATATCGTAAAACTCTTAAAAAGGTATCTATTGCATCCATCGTGTCAAACCTTGTAAGTGTTATAGCTGCTGCATTCCTTACCTGCCAGTTCTCATCTAATAGCAGCCCTCCTAATAGCTCTGCTGTAGCTTTCAGATACTGCATCTTCCCAAGAGCCTTCACGGCATAAAGTCTTACAAACCATACCGGATCATCGAGTAGTGACAACACCCTTCTGGTCATGACTTTCACGGTGTCACTCATGGTATCGCCTATATCTAACCAAATAGGTTCATCAAGTAACAATATAACCTTTACTATATCAGAATCCTCTAATTTATCTACCAATGCTTCTATAATCTTTAATGACTTTGCTCTAACCTCGGCACTCTCGTGTTTAAGATTATCTATAGCCAGAGGTAGAGACATTTTATCATCTAAGTGACTCAGGACATCTAAGATGATGGCTAAAATCTTTGGATTGGATAGTCTTCTCCCATATTCTAAAAGTATAGGTACTGCGGATTGCCCAAATTTTAAAAGTGATGTTTCTACTACCTTTCTCGTAATAAGCCATTTTTCGTAAAGATCTGGCAAATATTCTAATATTCCCTTTAAAGCTTCTGTTGTACCTATATTCGATAGAGACCTAACGGTAACAGATATTATCTCTGGGTTTTTACTTTTAAACATGCTGATAAGCTTATATGTTGACAAAGCACTTAGCATCTTGCCCAATTTATCGATAGCTGATGCCCTTGTGATAATATTCC
The DNA here is from genome assembly GCA_023818905.1 of Candidatus Omnitrophota bacterium. Taxonomy (GTDB): domain Bacteria; phylum Omnitrophota; class Gorgyraeia; order Gygaellales; family Profunditerraquicolaceae; genus JAMWDE01. The sequence continues at coordinate 3,715 of JAMWDE010000118.1, forward strand.
TGCATTTGAGTTTTTTTTCGTAAAAGGTTACGTAACCAAGGATGTTAAATAACTTTTTTACATCTTCTTTGTATCTCTCTTCATTTATAAGATTAAACAATACATCCTCTACAGCATAAAATTTAATAGAGTGAGGCGATGAATATAGGTCATTAATCAGATAAAAAAACTTTCCTGCCTCAAGAGCACTCCTTATTTTCTCTCCGTAGAGTTTTCGCTGTTTATCCAGTTCTTTGTATC
>JAMWDE010000119.1 GCA_023818905.1 Candidatus Omnitrophota bacterium
ATTTACTTAAGGCAGTAGTGATTATGATATTTGTAGGTTTGGTGTTAGGAGGAATACTTAATTTGGGTATACGTTGATATAAAGATGAAGGCATTGGCTTTGATCTCAGGAGGTTTGGATAGTCTTTTGGCAGTAGCAAAGGTAAAAGCCCAAGGCATTGAGGTCATTGGCATAAATTTTAGGACTCCTTTTGGCTTAGTGCATAAGGATAAAACTGCAGGGTTGCACAATTGGGCAGAAGAGCTCGCTTCTAATTTTGGGATAGAATTAAAAACTGTGGATATAAGTGATGCCTTTTTGGAAATTATAAAAAAACCACGCTATGGGTTTGGTGATAATATGAATCCCTGCATAGACTGTAAGATTCTAATGCTAAGTAAAGTCAGGGAGATGATGGTTGATTTAGGAGCTTCATTTGTAGTTACAGGTGAGGTGTTAGGCCAGAGACCTATGTCACAGAATTTAGCAGCCTTAAAGCTCATTGAGAAGGAGAGTAATCTGGAAGGGCTTCTGGTACGGCCCCTCTCAGCCCTGGTTTTAGAAGAAACCTTACCTGAAAAGATGGGTTGGATAGATAGAAATAAACTTTCAGATTTTAGAGGCAGAGGCCGTAAGCCACAGATACAAGAGGCTGAAAGGTTAGGGCTTAAGGATTATCCCACCCCAGCAGGCGGATGTTTGTTGACTGACCCTGAATTCTCTTTTCGGCTCAAAGACTTACTACGCTATGGGAATTTGGATTTAAACAATATAGAGCTACTGAAAATAGGCAGACATTTCAGGCTTTCTGAATCTGCTAAGTTGGTGGTAGGACGCAACCAGAAGGAGAATGAACGTATTCTAAGGTTAGCCCAGGATAATGATTATATATTTATGCCTGTAGATGTTGTCGGACCAACTGCTTTAGGTAGGGGCTATCTCGATGAAGAGTTAGTGCAACTCTCCTGTAGGATAGTCTGTTACTACTGTGACCTTAACGGTAGAGAAAACATAGAGATAACACTCAAAATAGTGCCACAAAAACAAGAAAGACTATTAAATGTTTCTGTTAGCGGGGATGATTCCTATCATTACAACTTGTTATCTATCAATAAATTATATTTTCATAAATAAAAGATTAAAAGGTAATCTTTCCCAAAAGTTAGATGAAGGAAGCCTTACTTTATGAGAAATTAGAGGATAACTCAGTTGTATGCAATCTCTGTAGTCACACCTGCAAGATTCCCGAAAGAAGATTCGGCATCTGTGGAGTCAGGCAGAATATTGATGGCAACCTTTATACACACGTCTATGGCAAGGCAATTGCTTGTCATATTGACCCCATTGAGAAGAAGCCACTCTATCATTTTTTTCCTGGTTCAAGTGCACTTTCTGTGGCTGCTATTGGTTGTAACTTCCGTTGTGGTTTCTGTCAGAACTGGGATATCTCTCAGCGCTCAGTCAGTAATGGCGATTTCTCTGGCGAAGATTTATCTTGTCAAGAAATCGTAGATTTAGCTATCAGACACAGATGTAAGAGTATCTCTTATACTTATACTGAGCCAACCATTTTTTTTGAGTATGCTTATGACACTGCCAGGTTAGCCAGACAAAAAGGGCTCTACAATAATTTTGTTACCAATGGCTTTATGACCAAAGAAGCGCTGGATATGATAAGGCCCTATTTGGACGCTGCTAATGTGGATTTAAAATTCTTTAAGGAGGAATCATACCGTAGGGTCTGCTCTGCCCGGCTTAAACCTGTGTTGGATTCCATTAGATACATGAGGCAATTGGGTATCTGGGTAGAGGTTACTACTCTGGTTGTACCGGGAGAGAATGATTCTGAGGAGGAACTAAAAGGCATTGCTGAGTTTCTGGTGAGTGTAGATAAAGATATACCCTGGCACATCTCGCGTTTTCACCCTGATTATAAGTTTACTAATTATCCTTCTACGCCTGAATCTACTCTTAGGACGGCTCAGTCGATCGGTGAAGCCGCAGGTCTTAACTATGTATATGTAGGAAATATCTGGGGCTGGGGAAATGATACTTATTGTCCAGATTGTAAGAGATTATTAATTAAGAGGGAATATTTTAGTGTCTTGGAGTATAATATCAAAGAAGGTAGGTGTGTTTATTGTAAGGCAGTTATTCCTGGCGTATTTCTATAAGATAAAGAATTGGATTGTTTGAAACGCCTTGTTACAGTTTTACACCATTGCTTCTACCTTTAGATTACAAGATAACTCTCAACTCAGTGCCAGATAAGCTTTAATTCATCTCAAAGGCTGACTCAAGATAAGGCTAATAATAAATAGAAGTAAGGCTATGTTATATTTTAGAACGTTTAATGTATTTTACACCATTGCCTCTACCTTTGGAATGCAAGATAACCTTAAAAATCGGTGCCAGATACGCTTTAAAAACCATCTCAAAGGCTGCCTTCAAGATAAGGCATAATAGCTATATTTTAATTCCATTGTCTTGGTAGTGTAACGCAACAATAATTTTTTATAAGAGAGTTTTTATTTATTAATATAAATACATAAGGAGAAGCAGATGGAGGCAAAGAGAGCCCTGTTGATTGTAGATGTGCAGAATGACTTCTGTCCTGGTGGAGCGTTGGCTGTGCCAGAAGCAGATAAGATCATTCCTAACCTGAATAAATATATAAAAATATTTTATAAAGCTAAACTACCTATATTTGCCTCTCGCGATTGGCATCCCGCAAGAACTAAACACTTCAAAGATTTTGGCGGCATTTGGCCAGTGCATTGTATTCAAAACACCAGAGGTGCAGCCTTTCATCCCAAACTGAAGCTACCAAAAGATACAATCTTTTTATATAAAGGGATGTCTGACCAGAAGGATAGTTACTCTGTTTTTCAGGCAGAGGATAGTCGGGGCACAGAATTTAAAAAGTTATTAGATTTATTAGGGATTAGGGAGCTTTATATAGGAGGCCTAGCTACAGATTACTGCGTAAAGTCCTCTGTGCTGGATGCCTTAAGGTATGGATTCAAAGTAAGATTACTTATAGACGCGATAAAAGGCGTAGATTTAAAACCTGGGGATTCAGTAAGGGCTATCGAAGAGATGGTGAAAAAAGGAGCCAAAAAGGCAACCTTAAAAATACTCAACAGATAAGGAGCAATTATGAGATTAGATGAGATAAAGATTTCAAGGGCAATAATTGAATCGTATAAGGATAAACTTGTCAAGGCATTAGATATAGAGGTAGCAATTGTAGGCGCAGGTCCTGCAGGCATGGTCTGTGGTTATTATTTGGCTAAGGCAGACAGGAGTGTGGCTATATTTGAGAGGAAATTGTCCGTGGGTGGTGGTATGTGGGGTGGAGGGATTATGTTCAATGAGATTGTGGTGCAAAAAAAAGCCAAAAGGATATTAGACGAGTTAGGCATAGAGACGAGGGTCTATTCAGAAGGCTATTATTTAGCAGATTCTATAGAAGCGGTCTGTACCCTATGTTCTAAGACAGTTAAGGCAGGTGCAAAGATTTTTAATCTTTTAAGTGCTGAAGATGTGATGGTAAGACAAAATCGCATCTGCGGCTTGGTGCTTAATTGGACATCTGTTGAGATGGCTAATTTGCATGTAGACCCCATCACCATAAGAGCGCAATTCGTGGTTGATGCCACAGGCCATTCTGCAGAGATAGTACATATTGTAGAGAAAAAATCTGGTATCCGACTTAAGACCAGAACCGGCAAGATAATGGGAGAGCAGTCTATGTGGGCTGAGGTAGCAGAAGACACCATTGTTAAAAATTCAAAGGAAGTCTGCAGGGGGCTATACGTCTGCGGTATGAGTGCTAATGCGGTCTTTGGTGGCCCACGGATGGGACCGGTTTTTGGAGGTATGTTGCTCTCAGGCGAGAAGGTAGCTAAAGAGTTAATAACAAGGATAAGAAGGAGGTAGGTT
>JAMWDE010000120.1 GCA_023818905.1 Candidatus Omnitrophota bacterium
AAAAACAATTATCTTTTCTGCTGGTTCTAAATATCGCCAACCTTCTGCGAGGTCCACAGAATGAATGTTTTTAAGAAAATTTTTAAGGGCATTAAAATCCCGCTTAGAAAGCATCTCTTTTATTTCGGGCAGAAACAAAGCAAATATATCTATTACTCTGGAGATACGATTCTTCATATTATTTTATTCTTACCTCTACATCAGGAAACTTTTCTAATAATTTTCTACCTTTGTCTTTACCTAAAACAAATATAGCTGTAGCCAAGGCATCTGCAGTGGTGCAGTCTGAGGCTATAACAGTTACAGAAGATATATCAAGGTCTACCGGATACCCTGTCTTAGGATTAAATATATGCGTATATCGCTTATCTGCTTTTATAAAGTATTGCTCGTAATTACCAGAGGTAGCCACCGCCCTATCTTTTAGATATAAGTAATCTAAAAAGCCTTCTCTATCTGGATGTTGGATAGCGACTCTCCAAGGAGAACCAAAATTATCTCCTAGGCAATATATATCTCCTCCTGCGTTGATAAGACAGCTTTTTATACCGTTCTCTCTCAATCTTTTCACAGCAGAATCTACAGCATAACCTTTAGCAATCCCGCCAAGATCTATCTGCATACCTAAATTTTTTAATTTTACCATATTTTCTTTCTCATTAATAGAAATTTTATCCATGCCCACAAAATCAAGGGCCTTACTAATCTCATCCTGTTCAGGTAGATGATACTTTCTATCCATAAACCCCCATAGTTTTACAAGCGGTCCTACCGTGATGTCAAATGCACCGTCGGTAACGAGCCAAAAATTTTTTGCTATTTTCAATACATCCAGAGTCTGCGGGCTAACCTTCAAACTTCCATACTTGTTCAACCGAGCAATCTCGCTATCTTCCTTGTATTTACTAAGAAGGTTTTCTATTTTTTTTATTTCCTCAAAAGCAATGGGTATAGCACGTTTTTCTGGAGACACTACCTCCACATATGTACCCATAAGTAAACGCGTCTCTCTGTAGAGCTGTCCATCTTTACAGCCGTATAGACATAGAATATTAACTAGTAACCAACAGATATTAAATATTAAAATAAATTTAGCTCTTACTTGATAGCTCATAGGAAAAAATATACGAATTGTAAAACAAATTTATTTTCTTATCATTTTTAATAGTTCTTCTAATGGATACGTATTAATCACATCTTCTTTAGTAAGCCAACCTCTGCGTCCTACCGAGACACCTAATCTTATAGTTTCTAGTTGTTCTATGGTATGCGCATCGGTAGAGATAGCTAATTTTACCCCCATCTCTTTTGCCTTACGGCAGTTTAGGTCATCCAAATCAAGTCTCTGCGGAAAGGCATTTATCTCTAAGTGAGTGTGGGTATCCTTAGCCACTTTCAAAATCTCTTCCATATCAACCTCATAGGCGTCACGTGTACCCCAGAGTCTTCCTGTCGGATGAGCGATAATATGTACATATCTGTTCCTACAGGCCCTTACAATCCTTTTGGTCAACTGCGCCTTAGACTGTTTAAAACCAGAATGGATAGCGGCAATCACTATATCAAAATCCTTCAAAACATCCTCATCGTAATCAAGATTCCCTTCAGAATCTATGTCCACCTCGGTTGCAAAAAGAATTCTAAAATTGGACAACTTTCCATTCAATCTTTCTATCTCTTGCTTTTTCTTTTTTAAATCTGCAATACGAACGCCTCCTGCTATCTTAAGGCTCTGTGAATGGTCAGCAATAGCCACATAAGAATAATTTCTCTGTTGGCAAGCCTTGACTATCTCTTCTATGGAGTTACCACCGTCAGACCATTTAGAGTGAACATGCAGATCGCCTTTTATCTCATGAAGTTCTATAATCTTAGGGAGTTGATGTTTCTGTGCGGCTTCTATCTCTCCTGTATCCTCCCTTAATTCAGGAGGTATATAAGACATGCCTAAGCACTTAAAGATCTCTTCCTCTGTTTTTCCAGCAATAAATCTGCCTTTTCTGAATACGCCGTATTCATTTATCTTAAGTCCTTTCCTCATCGCTAACTGTCTAAGTTTTATGTTAAAATTCTTTGAACCTGTAAAGTATAATAATGCCGCACCAAAGGCCTTCTGTTCTACTACGCGACAGTCTACCTGCACATCATCTTTTGTACGTATAGAAGCCTTTGTCTGGCCTTTTGCCAAAATCTCTTTCACAGGAGGTAATTTTACAAAAATATCCATTACCTTCTGAGGAGCATTTGAGATTATCAAGATATCTATATCACGAACAGTCTCCTTTTGGCGACGTAGGCTTCCTGCAGATGATATCATCTTTACCTCAGCTAACTTCTTTAGACTATTTATAAAGTCATCCGCTATCTGAATTGCCTGTACCAGAGGTAATCTCTCCTTGCCCTTCTTTAATAACTCTATACCTTTAATGATGTTCTCTATAGTTTTTTCTTTTATGCCAAAAATCCCTTGAAGCCTATTGTTCTCTATTGCCCTCTCTAAATCCTCTATGTTCTTTATCTTTAATTTACTGTAAAGTAGCTTGGCAGTCTTAGGCCCTACAGAAGGTATGTTAAGTAACTCAAATATCCCTTGTGGTACGGTCTTCTTTAGGTCTTCATAGAACTTTAATCTACCGGTGTTAACAATCTCTTTTATCTTATCCGCTAAGTCATTGCCAATACCGGGTATTTCAGTAAGTCTATCTTCCCTTGATAAATCTTCAATATTTTGTGTAAGGCTATCTATATTCTGTGCTGCCCTTTCATAAGCGCGTATCCTAAAAGGATTATCATCCTTGATCTCTAATATTTTAGCTATATCTCTAAATATCTGCGCTACCAGCTGATTTTGCATATCACGCCTACCTTGGGTATAATTTAATTTTTTTCTATTTCCTCTAATATCTCATTTTCTGGGTCTAATTCTTCCGTCCTTTTAATATAAAAATTATACCTTTCTAAATCCCCCTTCTTTTTATAAAGCTGTGCTAATCGCGCATTGGCAGTAGCAAAATCAGGAGCCATCCTAATTGCCAACTCCAATTCTTCTGTGGCCTTACGTATATCTCCACCTAAAATCTTAGGTGCAAGTAAATAAAAAGTCCCCAGACCCACATGTACTTCAGGCAGCTCTGGGGCTAACTCCTTTGCCTTCAGAAGATAGCCTCTAATTCTATTTCCTTGTTTTATCTTAGTAAACATAGCGGCATTTTTAATCTCTTGGTTGGCAAGCATACTTAAAAGCGTATAAGCCAGAGCCCTATCGTCATTGTTACAGGAAGGATTATCAAGCACTGATTCTAAAATTAACTTTGCCTCTTTAAATCTTTCTTTTTTGTACATTATAAATGCCAGGCTTATCAAAGAAGATGTGTGACCTGGATCTGAACTTAATATTTCTTTTAACAGATTTTCTGCCTGGTCATATTTACGACTCCTCCTTAAGGCTTCGGCCTTTCCCCAGAGCGCCTTTACATTTTGAGGCTGCATCAGAAGCACTTGCTCAAAATAATGCAGAGCCTCCTTATCTTTTCTTGCCTTAAGTAAACCGGAAGCCTTAACTATCAAGTCCTCTACTTCTTTTAACTGAGATGAAGATTCTTTAACTGTACGAGAAGTTAACAGTGTGTGGGAACCTTTTTTATAATTTAAGTTAAAATAAATTATCAGTACTGTAACGAGAATAAACAACAGTAGAAGGCGCTTCCTCATATTTTGCTAACCGTACTATCGTAGGTTGACTCTATGGTCTTTATGAGTCCTACCAGCACAGTGTTTACAGGGGCTGGTATTGTTAACTCTTGGGCCTGCCTGACAATCACGCCATTGATGAAATCTATCTCTGTGCGCTTCTTATTCAATATATCCTGCAACATAGATGAGATATTACCGCTGGTAGCCTCACATACTGCC
>JAMWDE010000121.1 GCA_023818905.1 Candidatus Omnitrophota bacterium
AGGTACAGCACTCTTAAGCGGTTGGCGTCGGTCATCAAACATCGCTTTTATCTTGCCGTAGTATTTACCTACAATTATACTTTGGTTAAGGTAGAGTGTTCCATTCTGCACCAATAAGGTAGCTACTGGCCCTCTATCTTTGGCTAACTTTGCCTCCAAAACCACACCTCTTGCCAGACGATTAGGATTTGCCTTTAACTCTAATATCTGCGCCTCAAGCAGAATCATCTCTAACAAATCATCTATGCCTTGACCGGTCTTAGCAGAAACCGGCACAGTGATAGTCTTACCACCCCAATCCTCAGGAACGAGCCCACAATCAGAGAGTTGCTTCTTTACCCTATCTATATTTGCCTGGGGTTTATCAATCTTATTAATCGCTACAATTATTGGTACACCCGCGGCGCGACTGTGGTCTATAGCCTCTTGAGTCTGAGGCATAACCCCGTCGTCAGCTGCCACTACCAAAACCACTATATCAGTTACACTTGCTCCCCTGGCGCGCATGGCAGTAAATGCCTCATGACCAGGGGTATCTAAAAACGTGATATCTCCGTGTGGTAAACTGACCCTATAGGCGCCAATATGCTGGGTAATGCCACCGTACTCAGATTCTGCAATCTTTGTTTTCCTTATCGCATCTAAAAGAGAGGTCTTCCCGTGGTCAACATGGCCCATAAAGGTAACTATAGGCGCACGTGGTCTCAACAAGTGCACAGGATCGGGTTGTTTGTGTATTTGTAAAATTAATTCTTCTTCGTCAGGGGCCTTCTTTAGTTTAAATCCGAACCTCTCACATATATTATTTACCACTGATTCCTCTAAGGTTTGGTTTATACCTACCATCATCCCTGTATCCATAAGTATCTTGATTATAACAGAAGGTTTCTGTTGCAATTTTACTGCTAGGTCTTTAACCGTGATAGGTAGTCTTAACTCCACTTCTTTTTTTTCTGGTATAACCCAAGGAGGAGACGCCTCCACTACTTTAAATTCTGGTTTTAACTCTGATTCTGGCTGAGAGACTAATGGTTCTTTTACCTTTTCTTCTATAGGAAGAGCGGTTATAGAAGAATGCGCAATGGTCTCAGTTGGCTCTAGCAGAATCTCCTTTTGGGTGATTAAAGATAAGTGTGTGGAGTCTGTTACAGGTTTAGAGAATACTTTATCCTCAGTCTTCTCTTCTAACTGGTTAGGTGCAATGGATAAAACAGGTTTCTGTTTCTTTCTTAAGACAGGTTTACGTTTGGGTTTTAAGGCAGCCGGCTTCTCCTTGATAGATTTTGTTTTGGTTAAAGAGGCTTTAGAAGTAGTTTTTATTCTAGTGTTAACTGCCTTGGTTGTTTTGGTCTTCTTATGTGAGGAACTAGTTTTTTTTATCCTATCCATAATTTATTTAGAAATCAACTTCTTTGCTTCTTCTATTAATCTCTGTGCCTTTTTTTGCCCTATGCCTTTTAACTTTAATAGCTCTTCAACCTTTGCCTGGGCAACATCCTCTATACTATTAAAGCCTGCTTCCTTAAGGGCTGCTATTGTCTTTTCTCCTATGCCTGATAATTCTTCTAAAGAAAACAAAATTGTTCCTGTCTCTTTTTTTGTCTCTACAGCCCCTAATTCCTCTTTGACTCCCTCTAAAATCTCTAGCGTAGTCTTTCTGGCACGTATATCCAATTCCCAGCCAATAAGCTTAGAGGCCAACCTTACATTCTGACCGTGCTTTCCAATAGCCAGCGAAAGTTGGTCCTCCGGCACAATCACCTCAGCTCTCAAATTTTCCTTATCCAATTTTATTTCGCTTATCTTTGCCGGAGAAAGCGCAGCCTTTATGTATTCTCTTGTATCCTCATTATAACGCACAATATCAATCTTTTCACCTTGTAATTCATTGACAATATTCCTTACGCGGTTACCGCGCATGCCTACGCATGCACCTACAGAATCCACCTTATCGTTTTTTGACCAAACTGCTATCTTGGTGCGTTCTCCAGGTTGACGCGCAATAGATTTTATCTCTACAATCCCCTCATAAATCTCAGGCACCTCTAACTCAAATAACTTTTTTACCAGGTTTGGATGAGAACGGGAAAGAACAATCTGAGGACCTTTGCTTTCCTTTTTAACCTCTACCACATAGGCTCGTATACGCTGGCCCTGCTTGAATTCCTCCTTAGGTGACTGATGGTGCTTTAGAATAATTCCCTCAGCCTTACCTAAAAGGTCAACTATAATATTACCCTTATCAAACCGATAAACTGAACCAGAGACAAGTTCACCTACCTTATCTTGAAATTCGTTGAATACAACCTCCTTCTCAGCTTCTCTTATCCTCTGGATTATCACCTGCCGTGCAGTGGAGGCAGCAATACGACCCAAATCTATAGAATCTATCTCCTTTTTGCCTTTAAATGCGCGAATCTTACCGCTGGTACGGTCAATCTCAACTTTTATTTCCTCATTTGGTTTCACATCAACCACCTTACGTACCGCGCTTAAAAGAGCGCTCTCCACCGCTTGAAACAGAATCTCCTTATCTATACCCTTTTCTCTCTCTATCTGTTCTATGATAGCCAACAATTCCTGCCCCATATCCTTCTCCCATCAAATATTATCTATAACCTGAACTGCCTTTGCAATTTTTGAAAACGGTATCTCTAACACAATGCCTTCCGCATCAATAGATACCACATCAGTTTCTACTTTGGTTATCGTTCCCCTAATATTCCTTCTGCCATCTATCGGCTCTGTAAAAAATAATTCTACATTTCTATTTATGCAACGTAGAAAATCGTTCTGCGTCCTTAATGGTCTGTCTACGCCAGGAGAAGAAACCTCCAAGATATAACTGTCCTGAATAAGATTGTGCTCGTCAAGCATCTTACTTATATCACCATTAAGCTGGGCACATTCATCTATGTTTATTCCACCCTGCGGTTTGTCTACCAGTATCCTTAGAATAAAGTTTCTACCCTCGTATCTGTATAAAAGCTCAACCAGTTCAAAGCCCTTTTCTTTTATATAACTACCTATAAGCTCTCTTAGCCCGTTTATTAAGTCCTGTTTATCCATATACAAATCTGCTTACCTCTCTTATGATTGTCTGAGGTCTGGCAGCAATCTTCTTATGCTTACGCCGTATCTTTAATTCCATTGTGCCTCTATCTAAAAAATCCTTGCCAATGATTATCTGCAAACTTATACCCAAAAGATCAGCATCATTAAATTTTACACCTGCACGCTCATCTCGGTCATCAAAGAGCACCTCCAAACCATCCTCTTTAAGCCTTCTGTAAATCTCTAAACCTGACTTCTTTATCTTTCTATTAGTAACATCTAAAGGTAAAATTATAACCTGATAGGGGCTTACCTCTTTTGGCCAGATGATACCTGCCTCGTCGTGATTCTGTTCAATAATCGCTGCCATCAATCTTGAAATGCCAATACCATAGCAACCCATCACCATAGGTTTTGCCTTACCATCGGCATCCACAAAATTCGCTCCCAAAACAGAGCTGTATTTCTCACCCAATTGAAATATATGTCCCACCTCAATACAGTTTACCTTCTCTAACTTTACGTGACAATCCGTACATAGTAATTGTACGTCTTCATTTTTGTCTTGATAACTCTTGGCTTTTTTACAACGCGGACAGACCAACACCAAATCTTCGCCACTTAGACCAGGTACCATAAATTCGTGTGAAAGGCTACCACCCATCACGCCTGGGTCTGCCTCCACTATCAGAATCTTCAATCCGCATCTCTTGAATATCCTTTTATAGGCAGCGTGCATTGCTCTGTAACTCCTATCTAAACCTGACTTATCCCTATCAAAACTGTAAGCATCCTTCATTATGAACTCACAGGCCCTTACTACCCCAAACCGCGGTCTAATCTCATCACGGAAC
>JAMWDE010000122.1 GCA_023818905.1 Candidatus Omnitrophota bacterium
AAAGATAAGCGGTATTTAGGAGGGATGATTTTGCCTGGACTTGAGATGTCACTTAATGCCCTTTATGAAAAAACTGCCCTTTTGCCAAGATTAAAATTAGGCAAACCTCGAGAGTTTATTGGGCGGGATACGCAAAATAGCCACTTAAGCGGTATAATTTATGGTTTTTCAGCACTAGCCGATAGTTTAATCAAACAGATAAAAAAAATAATAGGTCGCAATGCAAAAGTTATTGGCACAGGCGGAAATATAAAACTGATGTTTAAATACTGCAGAGAGATACAGAGGATAGATAATGATTTAACGCTTAAAGGTCTAAATCTTGTTATAAGTAACCCTTGAAAGATGGAATTTAAAGAACGTAGAAAATATACTCGTTTTCGCGCTCAGGCCTCAGGCAGATGTTGTACTTAAACCACAGGATAATACCAGCCGTATTATTAACGCTAATTTGATAGATATATGTTTTATCGGTATAGGTGTATCTGCGCCGGAGAAGATAGAAGAGGGAACAGTAGTGCAATCAGAGTTAAAAACAAAATTATGTCCTGAGGTTATAATAGGCGAGGGTAAGGTTGCACATCTGACCCCACTACAGAAATACGGCACGGTTTCTTATAGGATAGGTATAGAGTTTATTGAGATTAATAAATTAAAGATCAGAGAAATCTTAAACCAAATCCAATCTGAACTCTGCGCAGAAAAGAGAAAAAACAGTAAGTAAAATAGTTGCAATTTAAATTCAGGTATTATATAATTTTAGTGATCTCTAAAATGATAGATAAGCGCTATGAAAAAGGAACTTATTATAGTAGGTGATAAGGTTTTGATCTTACCTGACGAAGGAACTGACCGTACAGAGTCTGGTTTATATTTGCCCCAAGGAGTCAAAGAAAAAGAGAAGGTGCAGAGCGGAATAGTAGTCAAAACCGGACCGGGTTACATTGTTCCAGACCCTACAGCCTTGGATATAGAACCTTGGCAAGCTCCTAAGGCGCAAAGTAAATATATCCCCCTTCAGGCAAAAGAGGGGGATTACTGTATATTCTTAAGAAGCTCAGGGGTTGAAATTGAATACGAACAGAAAAAATATGTAGTAGTGCCACATTCAGCCATTCTTGTACTTTTAAGAAATCCGATAGATAATAATATAGAGGATAACAATACGCTACCATAGTTTACTTACAACATTTAAAACTGGGAGTGTTTAGATGACCCAAAAAGAAGATATTGATTTTGAGATATCTTTTTACGAGGGTTTACTCAAAAAAAAGCCAGATTTTATAAATGCCTTAATTGCCTTGGGAGATGCTTATACTAAAAGGGGCAGGTATAAAGAGGGTCTAAAGATCGATCGAAAATTAGCAAAATTAAAACCAGATGACCCAATTGTTCACTATAACCTTGCTTGCAGTTATTCCCTATTAGAGATGGCGGACGAAAGTATGAAGGCTCTAACGAAAGCTATTGCATTGGGTTATCGCGATTTTGATTTTATGAATAATGACCCAGATTTGGAATTTATCCGAAAGGATCTGCGTTATCAAAACCTTATAAAGAGATTTAAGAAGATAGATAAATAATAATAAATTTTCAGTAATAAGTAATAAGTATACTAAGGTTACGTATTCCTAAAATATCGTTAGGGAGGTGAAAGGCGATGGCAAAATTTTTAATGTTAGGCAAGTATTCTGCAGAGGCAATTAAAGGCATATCTGCAGAGCGCACAAAAAAGGCAAAACAGACCATTGAGAAAACAGGTGGCAAAGCCAATGCTATCTATGCCCTGCTGGGAGCTTATGATTTGGCGATAATAGCTGATTTTCCCAATACGAGTGCAGCAATGAAGGCTTCCATTGCTCTTACAAAATTGACTGGTATTGGCTTTACTACTTCTGCAGCAATCACAGTAGAAGAATTTGATAGAATGTTAGGCTAAAAAATATAATGGGGATAACAACAGTGTTATGCGTGCCCTTTTAATAAATCCCTGGATAGAGGATTTTGCTGCATTCGACCTCTGGTCTAAACCACTGGGTTTGCTTAAGATTGCTTACGTCTTAAAAAAAATAGGTTTTCAAGTTCGTCTTATTGATTGTCTAGACAGATTCCATCCGCGTCTAAAAGGATTTCTTAAGGATAGACTTCCACGCAGCAGTATCTTTGGAAGTGGTAATTACTACTCAGAATTCATTACAAAACCAAAGGTATTTCAAGATATTCCCCGTCGCTATAAACGTTACGGCCTGCCAAGAGAACTTTTTAGGCAACTAATCAAAGAAGAACCTATCCCCCAAGTAATCTTAGTAACTTCGGGTATGACCTATTGGTATCCAGGGATAATTGAAGCCGTTGAGCTGTTAAGACAGAGATTTGGATCTGTTCCTATAATTTTAGGTGGAATCTATGCCCGTCTCTGCCCTAGGCATGCTATGAAGTATAGTGGCGCAGATCTTGTGTATAACGGTAATGATATTGAAGAGATAATAAAACTCATAGCCAAAATAATAGGTAAACAACTACAGTATCATTTTAGTCTTGAGGAAGATTATTTTTACGCCTACGAGTTGTTCTATTCGCAGCTTGGATACATAACGCTACGTACATCTTCTGGCTGCCCATTTAGATGCACTTACTGCGGTTGGTATCTCTTAGAAGAAGGCTTTCACCAAGACGATCCTCTTAAGGTGGTAAACCAGATAGAGTATTTTTATAGGAAGCATAATATAAAAAATTTTGCCTTCTATGATGACGCACTTTTGTATAATGCCCAGAATCATATTGTAAGGATTCTGACTGCTATTATTAAAAAAGGTATAAAAGTCAATTTTCATACACCCAACGGTTTGCATATAAAGTTTATTAACCCAAGATTAGCCAGGCTTCTTAAGTTAGCAGGTTTTATTCAACCGCGCCTGGGTTTTGAGACCGCCTCAAATAAGAGACAAATTGATTCAGGTGCGAAGAACACCAATGAAGAATTTCTTCAGGCAGTCAAATATCTAAAAGAAGCCGATTATAGTCCTAAAGAGATAGCGGTCAACATAATGATAGGACTACCCAGTCAGAGTTTTGAAGAGATAAGGGAATCAATTAAATTTGTAGCAGATACAAAGGTACGCATATACCTGGAGGAATACTCACCAGTTCCCCATACGCCCGAATATCTAAAATCCGGCCTACCAGAAGATGCTGATCCAATATTGCACAATAATAGTACCTTTAATCTGTATAGGAGACAAGACTACCATAAATTCCAAGAGCTCAAAGATTGGGTACATAAGTTAAACAATGAAAACTGCTATTGTATATCATAAGGCACTAGCCAATTACAGTTTTGGAGAAGGCCATCCACTTAAAGCAGATAGATTCAGGGATTTTTTTGAATTTTTTAAAGCAAGGTGCCATTCCTTTGAGGAAAGATTTGAGATAATCCAGCCAAATACTGCAACCGATATCTTATTAGAATTAGTCCATCAGAGAGAATACATTCAGACAATACGTAACGCTTCAAGCGGGGTAAAAATAAAAGACATCTATAAATATGTAAGTATAGATAACCTAGATCCTTTTACAGGTTATATACCAAGAGGAATAGAAGAAGCCTCGCGTTTAATAGTAGGAACTTCTGTCTTAGCGGGAGAATTGGTGATAGAGGGAAGATTCAAGAAGGCAGTGGGTATCGGTGGAGGTATGCACCATGCCAAACCAAACTATGGGGAAGGATTCTGTTTCTATAACGATGTGGCTATTTTAGTTAAACATCTTAAACAGAAATACAATCTCAAAAAGATTCTTGTCTTAGATACAGATGCTCATGCCGGTAATGGAACAAGTGAGATATTTTATGAGGACCCCCAGGTTTTGTTTATTGACATACATCAGGACCCT
>JAMWDE010000123.1 GCA_023818905.1 Candidatus Omnitrophota bacterium
GAGAGGGGATTCATATCCAAGGCAGTTATATGAAATTTCAATTCAGTTTGTCTTCTTAAAGATTTTATTACTGCTACTGCCGGAGCTGAACCAGCACTGGTTACAACGATGTTTATCTTCATTCTATTTTTACTGCCTTATTGTTAGACCTTGAAGATTTATCTATAGCCTCCATTACCTTAATTATATTTAACCCCTCATAGCCGTCGGTAAGTGGTCTTTTATTATTGATTATACAATCAATAAAATGCTGACATTCAATCATGAGAGGCTCCTGTATATCTAATTTAGGCTTATCGCACTTTCCATTTTTCACTATTGATTTAAATTCTTTAAATGTGTAATATGATTTTCTATAGCGTTTTTCCATCAGATTTTTATCGTATATCCTTATTGGTGTATCAATATCTGTATCATCATATACCACCATCTTTCTGCTACCTATAATGGTCATCTCTCTGACTTTTTTGGGGTCTAGCCAACTAACGTGAATATGGGCAATGATACTATTAACATATCTTAAAATTATAAATCCTACATCCTCTAATTTATGCGGAAGGAATCTGATTGCCTCCGCCGAAACCTCGTTAGGCATACTTCCAAGTAGGTAATTTATTATAGAAACATCGTGGGGAGCTAAATCCCAAAGTGCATTCACATCAAATCTTATTGGCCCAAGATTGGTTCTGCGAGCATGTATGTAATATAGCCTACCTAAGTCACCTTTACATATAATCTCTTTTATTTTATTTACGGCGGGATTAAAAAGAAAAGTATGACCTACCATCAACGTTTTCTTTACTTTTTTAGAAAGTTCAATAAGCTCTATTGCTTGTTTTGAATCTACAGCCATAGGTTTTTCTACTAATACATGCTTTCCTTGTCTTAATGCCTCTTTAGTTATTCTATAATGAGTAATAGCAGGTGTAGATATCACAACTGCATCAAGCTTAATGTCTTTAAGCATATAGCGATAATTATTGTATATCTTTCTTAGATTATATCTGTGTTTCAGAGGTTTTAATTTTTTAGAATCTATATCACAAACAGATAAAATCTGTACATTTTTTATACTGTTAAAATTACGAATGAGATTTGAACCCCAGTATCCACAACCGATGATACCTATATTTACCTTATAGTTCATTTCCATAAATTATCTTAAGTATTTTAGTTGCTTTGCATTGCAATGGATCCATTTATAAATATCCAAAAGTATCTCTTCTGGGCTAAATTTAGGTTGCCATCCTAATTCTTTAGTTACCTTGTAATTATCTGTTATGTATACTATCACATCGCCAGGACGAGTTTGTTGTACTCTACCGATCTCTATACGATTACCGCTTATCTCCTGACAGAGCCTTGTAGCTTCTAACAAAGAGAGACTGCATCTGTTGCCTCCTCCCACATTATAAATCTTACCGCTTAATTTATGGATAGATCTCATCTGAAGAAGTATTAACTCAAATAAATCATTTATGTGAAGCAAATCCCTCACCTGCTTACCTTTACCTCTAAATCCAATATAGTTAAGTTTCCATTTAAAATAATGTGCCAGCATCCAATAACTAAATACCCCCTGTTCAAGCTTGCCAAATTGCCAGGGACCAGTAATAACCCCACAACGATTAATCAGGCCTCTTATACCATAATTCTTCAGATACTCCTGTAATACCAACTCTGCTGCTAATTTGGTTGCGCCATATAGGGTTTTTGGACCATCGATGCTGAAATCCTCATTTATACCGTCCTTTGACCAACCCTTTATCTTTTTGGTTTCAGACCAAACAAATCTGGTCTCCTCTTCAGTTATTTTTATCTCATTTATATTTTCATATGAATAAACGCGACTGGTAGAAAGAAAAATAATATCTGCCTTATGTCTTCTTGCCAATTCAAAGCAGTTGATTGCTCCAGTTAAGTTGGTATTGATTATATACAATGGGTTTTTGTTGTATCCTGCCAAAACCGCTGGCTCTGCTGAGCATTCAATCAGAAGGTCTATATGTGTATCCAAAAATAAATCCTCAGGACAACGAACATCTCCATGGATAAATACTATACCATATCGCCCCAGACGCCTTATACTCATCTGGCTACCACGACGTTTTAGGTTATCTAAAACAATTACTTTTAATTTTGGGAATCTTTCTTTGAGAGAAACTGCCAGGTTGCTTCCTATAAAACCTGCCCCGCCAGTAATAAGTATTGTTCTATACTGCATTGCCATTCAAATATTGTAGATTACCTCTCCAGTAAAGATTGCTGCATAGTATAAATTTCTCTTAAGGTATCCTCTATGGTATAGGTAAGGCTCCATTGGGGATAATGCGACGTAAACTTAGAGATATCAGTTATCCACCAGATATGGTCACCTCTACGTGCCTGTTCTACGTATCCATAATCTATTTTTTGTTTGGTTATCTCTTGATAAATATCAATTGCCTCTAAGATAGAAACATTAGCAAACCTTCCTCCCCCAATATTGTAGACCTCACCACAGCGCGGCTGTTTAAAGAAGTAATAAAAAGCATTAACCAGGTCATAAGAGTGGATATTATCCCTCACTTGCTTACCTTTGTATCCATAGATTATATATTTCTTCTTCATTATAAGACATCTTACTAAATATGATAAAAAACCGTGCAACTCTGTCCCAGAATGCATTGGCCCACTTATGCAACCGCATCTAAAAATAGCTGTCTTTAAACCAAAATACCTACCATACTCCTGAGTCAATATATCTGCAGCTAACTTGGAAGCACCAAACAGACTGTGCAGAGAATTATCAATATTCATAGATTCATCTATACCATTATAATACCTATGATCTCTCTCAATTTCAAATCTCTTCTCCATCTCTACAAAGGGTAGATAATTCGGCCTGTCGCCGTATACCTTATTAGTAGAGACAAAGATAAAGACTGCATCTGGACAGTATTTACGGTAGGCCTCAAGCAAACCTACAGTAGCGGTGGCATTTATAGAAAAATCTATATGAGGTTCTTTTGCTGCCCAGTCATGGGACGGCTGAGCAGCGCTGTGAACAATTAAGACGATACTCTTGCCAAACCTTTTAAATACTTTATTTACTTTTACCTCATCCCTAATATCCAAATTATAGTGCAGATAGTTATTATATTTTTTCTTTAATCTTCTCAAATTCCAGATAACACTTCCACTTCTACCAAAGAAAAATTTACGCATATCGTTATCTATGCCTACAACATCAAAGTTTTTCTCACAAAAAAAACTTACAGTCTCAGAACCCACTAACCCACCAGAACCTGTAACGATAACTACCGACATATCTTATCCCATCCGTTAATGTGTTGATTAAGGTTTCTTGTATACAAAATAAAGAGATATCAATGTGATTATGGTTACTAACGTAACTGTATTGGCAGTAATGATGATTATATCTTTTATATGGATGCCGTATATCATCCACAGAAAAACACCTAAAGCAAATTGCAATAGGGTTATTAAACTTAAATCCTTGGAGGATTTTGTTTGAATTATCTTAATAATCTGTGGCACAAAAGAAAATGTAGTTAAAGTTGCTGCACATATGCCAATAGTCTTCCAGAACATCGTATTCATTTCTTAAAGGTTTCGGCAGTTATATAAAAAGATGAAAAACTAACTATGTGTCCAATAACTCTTCTGGCAGCACGCAAATAGTATTTAAGATCTGCTGAGTCTCTTACAGAAAGTAGTTTTCTCAGAATAAATTCTGGATGAAAAGAAATTTTATACATATCCTGTACAAATTTCATAATCTTATCTTCGGTAATACTGCTTTTTAGAATCGGCCTTTTCATATCGTAATCATCCCAATCCAGAGATAGCAACCAACCATTCCTTTGCGATTCCTCAAATAAT
>JAMWDE010000124.1 GCA_023818905.1 Candidatus Omnitrophota bacterium
ATAATAATAAGTACAGACTTCGGTAGTTATTGTGAACCCTGGAGGTACAGGAAATTGTAAGTCCTTATGACCAGCCATCTCTGCTAAGTTGGCACCTTTGCCTCCTAAAAGATTCTTCATGCTTTCGTTTCCATCTGCTCTTCCTCCACCAAAGAAATAACCATATTTTTTTGACATATCTATTTTCCCCCCTTTCGCATAGTTAAAATAGTTAAATAAGTAACCGTCGGTTGGATATAAATCCCTATTATTATAATTTTTATAATTTTTCTGTCAAATATTCTTTTAAATTATCTATGTCTATGCGTTCTTGCCTCATAGTGTCTCTATCTCTTACTGTAACCTTTCTATCATCCAGAGACTGGACATCTACAGTTATGCAATAGGGTGTTCCTATCTCATCCTGCCGACGATAAAGTTTACCGATAGCCGCCGTATCATCATAGATAGTAACAAAATATCTCTTTAAATCCTGGGCAATCTTCTTTGCTAATTCAACAAGCATGGATCTATTTTTTAAAAGGGGAAACACTGCCACTTTTATTGGTGCCAAATCCTTATGTAATCTTAAAACCACCCGCACGTCATTCTTGATCCGCTCCTCATCGTAGGCATCTGTCAAAAAGGCAAGGGCACTGCGATCTATCCCGCCAGATGGTTCAATAATATAAGGGAAAAATCTCTCCTTATTTATATCATCAAAATACCTTAAATCTTTGCCGCTTTTTTGACTGTGCTGCCTTAAATCAAAATCAGAACGGTTGGCAATCCCCTCTAATTCGGACCAACCAAAAGGAAAATTGTACTCTATATCAGTACAGGCGCGTGCGTAATGCGCAAGCTCTCCCAGCTGATGCTGTCTTCTTCTTAGATTTTCTTTTCTTATGCCCAATCCTATATACCAATTAAATCTTTGATCAACCCAATAATCATAATACTTATCTGCCTCTTGAGGTCTCACAAAATACTCTATCTCCATCTGTTCAAACTCTAAAGTACGAAAGATAAAATTACCAGTGGTAACCTCATTACGAAAAGCCTTACCAATTTGAGCCAGACCAAAAGGAAGCCGTGGATGAACAGTGTCCAAGATGTTTAGAAAATTGACAAACATACCCTGGGCGGTTTCAGGCCTCAAATATACTATTGACTGCGTATTTTCAACTGGGCCAATGCTTGTTTTAAACATCAAATTAAAGGAACGTGGTTCAGTGAAATCTTTTCCTTTGCATTCGGGACAGGTATTATCTTCAAGTTTATCTAAACGGAAACGCTTTTTGCAGGACTTACAATCCACCAGCATATCTACAAAACTTGCTGTATGTCCTGACGCCTCCCATACCTTAGGATGCATTAATATAGCTGCATCCATACCGTATATGTCGTTACGCTCATAAACTACAGATTTCCACCAGGCGCGTTTTATATTATTCTTCAATTCTATCCCATAAGGACCGTAATCCCATGTATTAGCTAATCCACCATAAATTTCCGAAGATTGAAATATGAAACCGCGACGTTTACAGAGTGCAACAATCTTGTCAAGATTATTACTGTCGTTATTATTTATCATAATATTATTTTGTCTAATTCCTTTTTATCAATACTAAAACTATGTTCTCTAGTAGGAAATAAACCCTCCTTGACCTCTTTTTTATATTCTTCTATTGCCTCTTTTATCTTTACGGATATGTTTGTATACTGCTTTACAAATTTTGGCCTAAATCTTTCAAATAACCCTAATAGATCATAAGTAACTAAAACCTGCCCATCGCACCAAGGGCCTGCACCGATCCCAATGGTAGGTATCTTTAGTCTCTGGGTAATCAACTGGGCAACCAAATCAGGAACACATTCTAAAACTATAGAAAAGCAACCCAATCTTTCTAAGGCAATTGCCTGCTCTATAAGACGCTTTGCAGATTCAACATCTTTGCCTTGCACTTTAAATCCACCCAATTTATCTGCGGTCTGAGGGGTAAGGCCAATGTGCCCCATAACTGCAATACCAGATTTAATGATCCGTTCAGTTACCTCAAGACACCGGTCAAACCACTCTAATTTTACAGCATCGCAGTGCGCCTCTTCTATAAAACTACGCGCATTCATTGCAGATTTCTCAGGATTAACCTGATAAGATTCATAAGGCATATCTCCAACTACCAAGGCATGTTTTACTGCGCGGGTTACTGCCTTGGCATGATGAAGCATCTCTTGCATTCCTACCTGTGTAGTAGAATCTAACCCTAAAACCACATTGGCTACCGAATCACCTACTAAGATTATATCAATACCTGCCCTATCAATAATGCTTGCTAAAGGATAATCATAGGCTGTCAACATTGTAATCTTTTCTGCATTCTGTTTTTTGCAAATTATATCCCTTACAGTGAGCTTCATACTGGTCTCCTAAATTGTAACCTCAAGGGTATCTGTAGTTTCAGATGTAGAAACAATGGCCTATCTTACGATAATAACGCAGGGAGGCATCCCGTATACCCGTATAAATAAGATGCCTAAAACCTCAAACTGGGAATAAATAACTGCGCTACCTTAAAATATATAATAAGACCTAACACATCAACTACACTGGTAGTAATAGGACCAGCCAATGCTGCTGGGTCAAGTCCAATTTTTTTAGATATAAGTGGCAGAAACACTCCTGTAGTAATAGCCAGTATTGCAATCAACAACATGGTTATACCTACTACCGCAGCCAAAACAAAATCTTTCTGCAAAAGAAACGCCCTAGCAAAAGCAACGCTACCTACAATTATACCCATAAAAAAAGCTGAAATGAATTCAAGTTTTATAATCCTAAATACATTCTTTATATTAACATCTCCTGTAGCCAGCCCTCTTATAACAGTGACGGATGTCTGAGCACCTGCATTACCACCTGTATCTAAGAGCATGGGTATAAAGAAAGCCAATGCCACAATAGTGCTTAAGGTATGTTCAAAAGACTTCAATACCGTACCGGTCAGAAAATCAAAAATTAAAAGAAGTACTAGCCAGCCAGCTCTCCTTCTTACTAAATCAAAAACTGTGGCGCGACTATAACTAATTATTTCTCCGCCCTTAGCAGACATCTTACCAATTTCGTATATATCTGTTGTATTTTTCTTTTCCATCACGTCCATAATATCATCAATGGTGATTATACCTAAGAGGACTCCGTTCTTATCTATCACAGGTATGTCTAAAAGCTCGTATTTTTTAAAACGGTTTATCACCTCTTCTGTTTTAGTTTCAGCTTCAATCTTAATTAAATCTGCACTTGTCATAATATCTTTAACTGCAATATCCGCAGGAGCCTTTAAGAGCGACTGCAGATTAACTATACCTATTAACTTACGATTATCATCTACCACAAATACCGAATATATATTCTCTCTAAAACCTGCCGGTAGGCTCATCTGTATAAAAAGTATAGCCTGGCGTGCAGTCATATCTTTCTCTATCTCTACATATTCGGTTGTCATAAGACTACCTGCCGTGCCTTCTCGATAATCAAGCAATTTGGTTAAATCCTTGGCCTTTTCTTTATTAACCAGATTAAACAATTTTTTAGATACCTTTGAGGGAAGTTCCTTAAAAAGGTCTGCACGCTCATCTGGTGCCATCTCATTGATTACTTGAGCTACCTCGGTGTTATCCAAGTTATTTAGGATGTGTGTCTTTTCTGAAAATCTCAGGTTTTCAAATACCTCCACTGCTTTCTTAGTTCCCAATAGTTTAAAAACAATTATCTTTTCTGCTGGTTCTAAATATCGCCAACCTTCTGCGAGGTCCACAGAATGAATGTTTTTAAGAAAATTTTTAAGGGCATTAAAATCCCGCTTAGAAAGCATCTCTTTTATTTCAGGCAGAAACAA
>JAMWDE010000125.1 GCA_023818905.1 Candidatus Omnitrophota bacterium
AGGAACAACCGGCCGCCTATCAAGAGGAGGTCTGCCCGCCCCAGACGCCGCTCCTGGCCATCGAGGCGGGCGTCACGCTGGGATGGCGGTCGTATCTCCACCGGGATAAGTCGATGGCGGTCGTGGCATAGCAAATAGTATTGCTTTGAGATACACACATGTTCCTGACTATCAAGAAGATATATCTTTTTATATTGATTGGGATAGAACTGAGGTATTCTCATTAAGTGGTTTGGGTCAAGGAGAATGTGGCGCAGGCGTGCTGGATATGATTGAGGCGGACCTTACTGATGCGGAGATAGCTCTTAAGCAGGCAGAAAAACAAGAATATCCTATTAGTTTAATAAAAAGGGGGTTGCTTCTCGCGGCGAGAGCTTTGTTGGTGGTAAGAGGGGTAGATCCCCGCACAGAGGAGGAGATTTTTTTTGAGTTTGAGAATAAATTTGTTAAAGAAAACTTAGTGGATTCTAAATATTCTCAGTTAAAAGATAAGTTTAAAAATATCCAGGAAGGGTTGAGTTTTAAAGAGAGGGAAAGTTATTTTTTCTTTACCCAAGAGTTGTGTAAGGATGTACGGAAACTATATCAGAATATGGATTCTTCATTTAATTTTCCTAAATTGGCAGAAAAAAAAGATATTCCAAGCAGTTCAAAAAGCTATTTATTAGATTTAAAAGGAACCCCCTGCCCTATAAATTATGTAAAGGCAAAAATATTTTTAGAAAACCTAAAATCAGGGGATGTCTTAGAGATTCTATTGGATGAAGGAGACCCGATAAATAATGTACCTAAGAGCTTAGAGGCAGACGGACAACGAATATTAAAGATAGAAAAAAAAGATGGTTTTTACAGTGTAATAGTAGAAAGGGTTTAAAAGATAAGGAGGAATATGAGTTATGTAAGAGGATTAAAATGCAGGGAATGTGGTAGGGAATACCCCAAAGAACCGCTATATGTATGCGAATACTGTTTTGGGCCGCTGGAGGTGGTTTATGACTATGAAAGATTGAGGAGTAAGCTGACCAGGGGATTGATAGAATCACGGCCTAAAAATCTCTGGCGATATAAAGAACTTCTGCCTCTGGATGGAGAGCCAAGTGTTGGTTTAAATTCAGGCTTTACTCCTTTGATCAGGGCAAGAAACTTAGAAAAGGTTTTGGGAGTGAAAGAGCTTTATATCAAAGATGACTCCGTATGTCATCCCACGCTTTCTTTTAAAGATAGGGTAGTGAGCGTGGCCTTATCTAAGGCTAAGGAATTCGGATTTAATACAGTCGCCTGTGCCTCTACCGGGAATTTAGCCAATTCGGTCGCTGCGCAGTCGGCCCTGCTAGGATTAAAAAGATATATCTTTATTCCCGCAGATCTGGAGTTGGGCAAAGTTATCGGAACGCTCATCTATAACCCAATTCTGGTAGCAGTGGAGGGTAACTACGACCAGGTCAACAGACTTTGTTCTGAGATTGCGACAATTTACAAATGGGCATTCGTGAATATTAATATTAGGCCTTATTATGCAGAAGGCTCAAAAACCTATGGCTATGAGATTGCCGAGCAATTGGGCTGGAAGACGCCCAGGCATATAATTGTCCCTTGTGCCGGAGGTTCACTCATTACTAAAATCTACAAAGGCCTGAAAGAATTTAAAAATCTTGGGCTTATTGATAAGCTTGAGACAAAATTTTATGCAGCTCAAGCAACCGGCTGCGCGCCTATCGTTACGGCCATAAAAGAAAATGCGGAAATTATAAAACCCGTTAAGCCTAATACCATCGCTAAGTCTTTAGCTATAGGGAATCCTGCTGACGGGGTATATGCCCTGGCAGCCGTAAAAGAAACAGGGGGTTGGGCAGAAGACGTTTCTGATGACGAGGTTGTGGAGGCGATAAAACTTTTAGCCGCAAACGAAGGGATTTTCACTGAGACAGCCGGGGGTGTTACTTTGGGTGTGGCTAAAAAACTAATTGAGCAGGGTAGGATTCCCAAAGACGAATCAATTGTTATCAGTATAACTGGTAATGGATTAAAGACGCAAGAGGCTACGGTTGAGAAAATCGGCAAACCTATAAAGATAAAACCCAACCTAGTGCATTTTGAGGAGATTCTAAAACAAGAAAGGAGAAGGGAAAGGTGAAAAAGACGTTAACTTTAGTAACGCTTACCTTGTTATTTGGAATTTTTTGTTTAGTACAGGCTTTTGCTCAGACAAAAGTAAAATTAATTAAGATTGACGGCTCAAGTACGGTTTTTCCTATTACTGAGGCTATAGCAGAGGAGTTCCAAAAGAGATATGCAGATATCAAGGTGATGGTTGGTATCTCAGGTACAGGCGGTGGTTTTAAGAAATTTTGCAGGGGTGAAACAGATATTAGTGATGCTTCCAGGCCAATAAAGTCTAAAGAAGTTGAGCTATGTAAAGATAGCGGCATTGAATACATCGAACTCCCCGTTGCTTATGATGGATTAGCAGTGGTAGTCAACCCTAACAATGATTGGTTGGACTATTTGACTGTGGCGGAGTTGCGAAGAATATGGGAACCCGCCAGCCAAGGAGTTATTACTAAATGGAATCAGGTAAGGCCGAGTTTTCCAAATAAAGAGATTCGTCTTTTTGGGGCGGGAACCGACTCCGGAACTTTCGATTACTTTACTGAGGTGATCTGTGGCAAATCTGGCGCATCAAGGGGTGATTATACTGCCTCTGAAGATGATAATATTTTGGTAGAAGGGGTTGCTAATGACTCTTATGCGTTAGGGTATTTTGGATTAGCTTATTATGAGGCGAATAAAGAAAAGTTGAAAATAGTTCCTATTGATGATGAAGATGATACCAACGGAACAGGCCCCATTATTCCTAACTTAGAAACGGTTAGGAATGGAACTTACCAGCCTTTATCTCGACCTATATTTATCTATGTCTCAGTTAAATCTGCCCAACAGGATGAGATAAAAAAGTTTGTAGAATTTTATCTTAAAGAAGCCAAGAATTTAGTGGGCGAGATAGGGTATATCCCTTTACGGGATGAAGCATATCAGACTGCGCTTGAGCGTTTTCGAAAAGACACCACTGGGTCTGTGTTTGGTGGCGAAGGTGCTCAGATAGGAATAAAAATGGAGGAGCTCTTAAGTAAGGATAGATAGATGCTATCAAAGAAAAGATTTATTTTGAAATTCAAAGAATTTCTAATTGAAAAGACGCTTTTTATATTCAGCCTTTTATCAGTTTTTACTACTATAGGGATAATTCTAGTTCTATCCTTTGAATCCATTGAATTTTTTAAGGAAGTATCAATTATAAAATTCTTGACGGATACCCAATGGACACCTCTTTTTATCAACAAACACTTTGGTATTCTACCATTATTGTGTGGAACGTTTTTAACTACATTAATTGCTATTAGCGTAGCCTTTCCGGTGGGTTTAGTTAGTGCGATTTATCTTAGCGAGTATGCTTCTTGGAGAGTAAGAAATATTGTTAAGCCCTTGATGGAGATATTGGCCGCTATACCTACAGTGGTCTATGGATATTTTGCTCTTTTATTTGTGACGCCCGTACTAAAGAAAATAATTCCCTCTTTAAGCGGGTTTAATGCCCTCTCTAGCGGAATTGTTATGGGTATTATGATTATTCCTCTGGTTTCCAGTTTAAGTGAGGACGCGATGCGAGCTATCCCTATGAGGTTACGGGAGGGGGCATATGCTGTGGGCTCAAGTAAATTGCAAGTATCCTTAAGAATCATTCTGCCCGCTGCATTGTCAGGGATTACCGCTGCGTTTATCTTAGGAATATCAAGGGCTATTGGAGAGACAATGATTGTGGCTATTGCTGCAGGCCAGCAGCCAAGATTGACTCTAA
>JAMWDE010000126.1 GCA_023818905.1 Candidatus Omnitrophota bacterium
ACCTCCTTTTGGTCTAGAGGCGGTATTTTACATCAAGCTACCCTGACATTTCTACTTTGCAGAAAGGTGACATTATTATATTGCGGTAACACTCCTTTCTCTTTGAAACCCGCTGTGTTTTCCCAAGATTGCTTTATCCAGCAATCCTGGCAATTTGAAATATAGGCAAAAACATCCCTACTACCATAATCCCTACCACCACACCCATAAATATCAACATCAATGGTTCAAACATAGAGGTAAAACGGGTAAGATAAGTTTCTATGTACTCCTGATAAAACGCGTTTATCTTTTTGAACATCTGGGATAACTCTCCAATCTCCTCACCTACAGTTATCATCTGTACTACCATCGGCTCAAAGAAACCACTTCTCTCTAGGGGTTGACTTAAAGGTCTTCCTTGCCTAACATCCTCTTTGATATTATGGATGATATCCGCCAGGATTAGATTTCCTACACTGCGCTCAGTAATCTCCAATGAATACAAAATAGGAACACCACTTTCCACCAAGGTAGACATCTCAGAAGAAAACCTCTCGACTGCTACTGCCCTAAAAAACCCACCAAATATCGGCAGGCCAAGTTTAAATTTTTCATATACTCGCCGGCCCTGTCTGGTTTGAATATACTTACGCAAAACCCAAAGTCCGAATATAATCAAAATAAATATAAGCAATATGGCCCTTCTGATAAAAAAACTTATTGAGACCAATATCTTCGTTAGAGTAGGTAGATTCACATTAAATCCCTTAAACAACTCTGCAAAGGTAGGTATGATCTTGATAGTCAAAAAAAGGAGTGCTCCTATACTGGCGATCATAAGTATAGTCGGATATATCAAAGCAGAGATAATCTTTCTTTTAAAAGCAGCATTTCTTTCTAAGTAATTAGCTAATCTATTTAATATAATAGCCAAATTGCCGGATGCCTCGCCACTCTCCACCAGATTAATCCACAATTCAGAAAATATGCGCGGGTGTTTTGCCATTGCTTCATGCAGACTTAATCCTGATTCCATATTTTTCTCTAAATCCTTTATA
Organism: Candidatus Omnitrophota bacterium; assembly: GCA_023818905.1. GTDB lineage: Bacteria > Omnitrophota > Gorgyraeia > Gygaellales > Profunditerraquicolaceae > JAMWDE01. The sequence goes on from JAMWDE010000126.1 coordinate 1,041, forward strand.
GTATTGTATAGACGGCGACTGGATACCTGCAGTGAGATTATCTCTAAACTCTTCATAATCGTAACACCCGCTCCTAAAAGGGTGGCTAATTGACGACAGAAGAGGGTTAAGTCCTCTCCAGTAATCCGCCAGTGCTGTGTTTTGAATTTAAAACGAGGTAATAACTTAGTCTTTTGGCCAGGCGAGGTTTCCTCTACTTCAGGAGCCACAGCGATAACGATTAGCTCTTTTGCTTGCAGACGATTGATAATCTCTTCTTGACTATTGCCTTCTTCTATACCGGTTATCCTCTTACCCTTCGTGTCTCTGACTACATAAAAAAATCTGGGCATCAGTCTGCTCCCAAAGTAACTGATAATGCCTCTTCTAATGAGGTAATACCGTCTTCTACCTTTTTCAATGCAGATTCATAAAGTGTCTGCATACCAGCTGAGGTCCGCGCCACCTCTTTTATCTTCTGAAATGTAGCTCCCTGCGTAATCAAATCCCTAATTTGGTCATTGATTACCATCACCTCGGCAATGCAACATCTGCCTTTGTATCCTATATGATTGCACTTAGAACAACCCTTAGCCCTATAGATTAGCCCGGATTTTAATCTTACTGTCTTAAGTTGCTCTGGTGTAGGTTCGTATGCCTCCTTACAATCTGAACATAACTTTCTAATCAGACGTTGTGCTACCACCAAAAGCAAAGAGGGAGCTACTAAATAAGGCTCTATACCTATATCTATAAGACGGGTAATGGCTGAGGCAGCGTCATTGGTATGTAGGGTACTTAACACCAAATGTCCAGTAAGGGCAGAACGGATACAGATCTGAGCGGTCTCTAAATCTCTAACCTCTCCCACTAACATTACATCAGGGTCCTGCCTTAAGAAACTGCGCAGTGCCGAGGCAAAGGTAAGTCCTATTTCTGGTTTAACCTGAACTTGATTAATACCATCTAATTTGTATTCTACTGGGTCTTCAATAGTAATGATATTTTTGGTAGGACCCTTTATCTCGTTGAGTATGGCATAAAGGGTAGTAGTCTTTCCAGAACCAGTGGGTCCGGTCAAAAATATAAGACCATAGGGCATACTGATAATCCGACGAATCTGCTCTAAGTGTTTGGATTCAAATCCCAATTGAGCCAGATCCAAAACTACCGCGCTTCTGTCAAGTATCCTTAGAACTACCTTCTCTCCATATATGGTGGGTATAGTAGAAACTCTGATATCTATGGGTCGGTCCTCCACTTTTACCAAAAAGGCACCATCCTGAGGAAGACGCTTCTCGGCAATATCCAGTTTACTTAATATTTTTATACGGGAAACGATGGGAAGATGTAGATGTTTTGCCGGAGGAGGTATCTCATAGAGTTTTCCATCAATACGATACCGCAAGGAGATCCTGTCTTTAAACGGCTCAATGTGTATATCTGAAGCCCGCTCATCTATTGCCTGACGTATAATCAAATCCACCAGTTTTACCACTGGTGCTTCTTCTGCGCGGGCAATGAGTTTGTCCAGACTCAATTCCTGCTCGGTTGCCTCTATATCCTCTATTGCAGCAATACCGGTAAGGTCATAAGAAGCTTCTACTGCTTCTTTGAGCATAGCTGCCTTGCCATAAAACTCTTCAATGGCCTTACTAATATCAGCCTTGGTGGCAATAACCGGGTTAATCTCACAACCTGTCAACTTCCTTAGATTATCAATCAGTATGAGGTCTAAGGGATCAGCCATAGCCACTGTAAGAGACCTAAGGGTGCGGGAGAGAGGCAGGACAAAATTCTTAAACGCAAAATCCTGAGGGATTAGACGTTCTAAGTCTTGGCCCACTGCAGGCCTTAACATACCTGTACCTAAAGAAAAATAAGGAATGCCTAACTGTTTACCCAAAACCGCCACTAATTGGTCTTCTCTGACCATACCTAATCTGATAAGTATCTCACCTAAACGGCCTCCTTCTTGTCTTTGAACACTAATAGCCTTGTCTAATTGAGACTCGTTAATAAGCTTTTCCTTAATAAGAAGTTCGCCTAACTTTAGATATTTCTCTTTAGGAAACATATTAAATAATTATAACATTATTTCCAGGGGATTAGAATTTATTTTTCTTCTCGAAAATATCAAGGCTGGATTCTATAATTGCCACCCGCTCAATCCCAGAAATAGTATCCTGCTCTCGCTGTTGGGGTAAAGTGAATTTCTTAGGCTGAATCTGAGTAACAGACGCAAGCTCTATTTCTTTTTCTTTGACAATATGGGGAGTAATAAAAACCAAAAGCTCTCGCTCGTTATCCCTAGATTTATCCCTATGCTTAAAGATATGTCCTATGAGAGGTAAATCCCCCAAAAGAGGAAGCTTGGTGATTGTCTCTATCTTATCGTTACGTATAAGACCTCCTACGATTACAGTCTGACCATCTTTTATACGCACAGTGCATTTTGCACTACGGACCTCGGGGTCACGATAAGTGAAGGTTTTGCCTTCACTGATTATAGTGTTACCTTGTGTGGCTTGACTTACTTGAGGATAAATAAACATAGTGATCTCACCTGTCTCTTTATTTATTTGAGGAGTGACTCTCAGAGAAACACCTGTCTCCATCCTCTCTGGCTCAGCTTTAGTAGTAGTAGTACCTTGGGTAGTAGTTTTAACACCTACGGATTCCTGGGTAGTTATCTTTATCTCTGCAGTCTCATTATTTAAGGTCAAAATTCTGGGTCGGGCTAAATATTTGGCGTCACTCTGAGTCCTTAAGAAATCTAATATTAAGGTAGAACCCAAAACCGTAAATATAGAAGAGCCAAACTTAGCAGCAT
>JAMWDE010000127.1 GCA_023818905.1 Candidatus Omnitrophota bacterium
AGTTTACGTTTACGAGTTATATCCCCACCGTAACACTTACCAGTTACATGTTTTCCTAAAGGACGAATTTTTTCTGAGGCAATAATTTGATTTCCTACTGCGGCCTGTATGTTAATCTCAAATAATTGCCGTGGTATCAGCTCCTTGAGTTTAGATACCAAGGTATGCGCTTTATGCATCGCCTTATCCTTATGCACTAAACAAGAAAAGGCATCACAAATCAATCCATTAAACATTATATCAAGCCTTACAATCTTTGTGGGCAAATATCCCTTAAACTCGTAATCCAATGAACCGTAGCCCCTAGTTAAAGACTTTACACGGTCATAAAAATCTACGATAATCTCAGAAAGGGGGATATCAAATACCAGCTTTATCCTATCCTCTCCTAAATACTCTTTAGATTGGAATATCCCCCTACGAGATTTGGCTAGCTCACAAACCGGTTCTATGGTATCTACCGGAACAATCATCAATAAGTTCACATATGGCTCTTGTACCTCTTGAATATCATGCTGAGCTGGAAGTTTGGCAGGTGTATCCACATCCAAATAACGACCGTCTTTCTTGATAACCCGATAAACCACATTGGGCACAGTCAAGATAAGATTTAAGTTGTATTCTCGCTCCAGACGCTCTTGCACTATCTCCATATGTAAAAGCCCTAAGAATCCACAACGAAATCCTGAACCAAAAGACTGTGAGTTTTCTGGCTCAAATACGAATGAGGCATCAGACAGTTTCATTTTATCCATCGCATCGCGTAAACTTGCAAAATCTCCTGGATTAACCGGATAGATACCACAGAATACAAGTGGCTTTAAGGTACGGTATCCCGACAGAGGATTTAGACAGGGATTCTTAGCATCGGTAATGGTATCACCGATGATAACTTCGCGAGGATGCCTTATATTGGCTGTAAGATAACCTACCTCTCCGCAACTTAAGGCATCTACCTGACAATACTTTAAATCTTTAAATACGCCTAACTCCTCTACTTTATAGGTTTTACCAGAATGCATAAACTTTATTTGAGAATACATACTGACCCTACCATCTATAACTCTTAAAAAAACCACCACACCTTTAAATATATCAAAGCGACAATCAAATACCAAGGCCTTTAAGGGGTGAGTAGACTCTCCTTGCGGAGGAGGAACTACCTCAATCACTCTCTCTAAAATCTCCTCAATGCCGATACCCTCTTTAGCAGAAGCAAGTATTATCTGGTCTTCCTTAAAGCCCAATACGTTGACTATCTGATTTTTTGTACGGTTAATATCGGCGCAAGATAAGTCTATCTTGTTTATAACTGGAATAATCTCCAATTTATTTTCTTTTGCTAAATGATAGTTGGCTACGGTCTGCGCCTCTATACCCTGAGCTGCATCTACCACTAAAATTGCTCCCTCGCAAGCAGCCAAGGATTTGGAGACCTCATAGGTAAAATCAACATGCCCCGGCGTATCAATAAGATTCAAGGTATAATCGGCTTGTCTCTTTTTGGAATGATACGTTATTCTTACCATTGAGGCCTTAATGGTGATACCACGCTCTCTCTCCAGATCCATATCATCTAAAATCTGTTCCTTTAAGTGCTTTTTATCGACTGCACCAGTAATCTCTAAAATTCTATCCGCCAATGTTGATTTACCATGGTCGATATGGGCAATTATACAAAAGTTTCTGATTAGCGAAGTATCCATGTCTCTTAGCGTTTATTTGGCTTTTTGAATGTGCTCTGTAACTTTACTTACCACCTCGTCAATACTCATATGAGTTGTATCTATGTAGATTGCATCATCTGCCTTTTTTAAAGGAGCGAATTCACGACTAGAATCAATGCTGTCACGATTACGTAGGTCATCTTCCACACTTTCTAAGGTTACATCCTGGCTTAACTGTCTTAATTCTCTGTAACGCCTGTACACTCGTTCTTGAAACTGGGCATCCAAATAAAATTTCTTTTCTGCCTCGGGAAAAACCACTGTTCCAATATCACGTCCATCCAAAACCGAATCTCTAGTACTTCCGAGTTTCCTCTGTAAACCTAACATAATCTCTCTTATTTCTCTTATCTTAGATATATCTGAAACTAACTTAGTGATGCGCGGCTGTCTTATTTCAAGAGTAACATCACGACCATCTAAGAAAACCTTTAAAGAACCATTCTGGTCATTTATAAGCTCAATCTCCGTATCTTTGGCCATTGCAATAAGTCGTGTGGTATCCCGAATATCTATTCCCTCTTCAATAGCTTTTAAAGTTAGGGCTCTATATATTGCACCAGTATCTATATAAAAAAAACCCAATTTCTGGGCTATTATTTTAGCAACCGTGCTCTTACCTGCACCAGCAGGACCGTCGATAGCAATGATCATATCCTCTGATAATCTATAAACCTAAATAACGTTGGCGCCTCTGCTTGGCTCGTCTTAGGATTTTAATTAATGTCTTACGGTCTACTCTCTGAATAGCCGATTTTATCTGTAAAAGATTATGTTGTAGAGATTGTATGGAATTTATTATATTTTTAGAATTACTCAAAAATATATCTGCCCAAAGATAGCTATTAGAACCAGCAATACGTGTTGTATCCCTTAGGCCTGTAGAGCCAAATCTCAGGTAATCTGTAGGTATGGCGTTTATAAGTGCGAATGCAACTATATGGGGCAGATGACTACTAAAGGATAAAATTTTATCATGCAATTCAGGCGACATAACAACTACTCTTGTTCCCAGTAAACTCCATAGTTTTTGTATTCTTTTTATATTCTCCTGTCTTGTGTTCTTAGTGGGTGTCAATATACATATAGACCCTTTAAATAAATCTGGGTTGGCATTGAAGATACCACGTTTCTCAGAACCCGCTAAAGGATGACTACCCACATAGTTAGTAAAAGTCTTCTCTAAAACAGAAACGACTTCTCTTTTTGTACTTCCCACATCCATAACTAAACAACCCTTATCTATAATCTCAGAGAGCCTGCTTGCCAATTTTATAATTGTACTTATCGGTGTTGCCAGAATTAACAGTTGAGCATCTTTGGCTACGCTAATCTTGCAAGAGCCGTTATCTATCGCTCCTATTTTCTTTGCCCACTGCCAGGACTCCTTATGCTGAGTAACTCCTATTACCTCCGAAGAGAGTTCTCTATTCTTTATAGCCCAAGCCAAAGAACCACCAATAAGCCCTGCCCCAATAACCACTACCTTATCAAATAACTTCATAGCTAAATCTCTCTTCCTATAGCTTTAGCTAACAACTTTAGCTCCTCCATAAGTGAGGCGAAATTAGAAGGTAATAGAGATTGTACACCGTCCGATAGTGCATTCTCGGGATTGGTATGTACTTCAATAATTAGACCGTCTGCGCCAGCGGCAATAGCTGCTTTTGAAAGAGAAGGCACCAAACCCCACTTTCCTGCTGCGTGACTAGGGTCAACAATGATGGGTAAATGGGAAAGTTGTTTTACAGTAGCTACCGCACTTACGTCTAAGGTGTTGCGCGTTGAATCCTCAAAGGTTCTAATACCTCGTTCACATAGGATTACATTAAAGTTCCCACCGGCCAGGATATACTCTGCTGACATAAGCAACTCTTTTACCGTAGAGGACATACCGCGTTTTAAAAGAACTGGTTTTTTGGTTAAACCCACCTCTTTTAAAAGGTTAAAATTTTGCATATTTCTTGCTCCAATTTGAAGTGCATCTGCATATCTACAGACTAACTCTACATCACGGGGGTCCATCACCTCAGTAATAGTAACCATTCCTAATTTTTCTCCCACATCTCTAAGATACTTCAATCCCTCCTCGCCTAAACCCTGAAAACTATATG
>JAMWDE010000128.1 GCA_023818905.1 Candidatus Omnitrophota bacterium
GAGCTTTAAAAACCAAAAAGAAAATTCTTTAAAAGAATTCTTAAAAGGTGACATTTCTATTTTGCAAAAAAGATGACATTTTTATGTTGCAACAACAAGCCATTAAAATAGCCTTGTTTTTAGGTAAAACATAGCTTATATTTTTTATTGAAAAATCTTACTATGATTAGAAGATATCCTAAATTTATAACATTTTATTGACCTCTATTCTACTTTTTCAACAATCTGGATTTAGTCAAGTTATGGGTGAGCTGAATATTACTGGACAACCGGAAGCTCTCTCTGGTCTGGGTGTCCCAGATAGATTCCGACCAATCCATTTAAGGTATCTTTCCTATGATAATCAAACTAATGACTTCAAACTGCCTTTAGATAAAGGAGACCCAATAATTCTCAATACTTCAACCGACCTAATAACCCAAGACCTACTGAAGTACTTTTTTGTAGGACTTGCCCTACCCAACAACTCCTTTTAGGTAAACCTTCGGCCTGATTCACCTCAAAACATTATTGATGAATATTTAGCCAAGACCGACGTTGGTAAGATTATGCTTGAAGCAGACTTGCAACTAAAGAAAGACACCGCCCTTGCTACCTCACCAAAAACGCCACAGGGAAAGTTATACTGGGATAGACTCTACTCTAAGGCCCAAGAGCTTTTTAGCAGCCAAGAGATAGAGATACCTACTTTAATTAGACCATGGATTACCCCAGGCGAGATAATACTAAGAGAAACTCCAAATTCTGTCTATATCTACAAAGCTACCCTTAAAGTGATATTAGAGGAGGATTACCTGAAGGCAAACAAAAATCTTCCGGACAGTAGCGAATCTATCTATCAATTCTCTGACCTTCGGCTTAAAACCCTAAATCAATACTCAAGCCAACTCCTAAAAGAACTGATTCTTCCCAAACTAACTCTTTTGGTAAACTCTTCAAAAAAATATGCTGCTTTAAGACAGGCCTACTATTCTCTAATCTTGGCTCAATGGTTTAAACAGAGAAATTCCCATAATAAAGATAATCCTTACTTTACACTCTTTGATTCCTACAATCTGGTTGGACTTAACTCTAAACATCCCTATCTCAAAGATACCTATTTCAAAGAATACCAGAAATCCTTTAAACAGGGAGAATACAATCTGCAAGAAACCATCTATACTTTATATGGTCAGACCATTAGAAATTACTTTACTGGTGGGATGAAGCTTAGTCTTACTATACCTACTAGCCCTACAGCTGAAAATACTGTGGTTAGCAGTAATGACATTACTTCCATTGGCTCATTTAGAAAAAACAGGTAGCAATCCAATCTTAAACCACAATGTAATGCTTGCTAGTGTAAAATTTGGGCAAAACATTGGAAATATTAGTGAAACTATAATTGTATTAGAAAACCCCCTCTGCTTCTCAAGGCGATATATCTAACCAAGCCTCCTCTCCTCTCGGCAGCAGTATAAAAAGAATTGGTGCTGTTACTTTATTAGGGATAATGTTGGATGGCCTACCCTACCTGCAAGCTAAAACCAATAATTTAAACTCTAGTCCTCCAAATGCAGTCGTAGCTTTAGCAGAAGACTACTATACAAATTTACCAGCGCAGACAAAGAGGCTTTATGAAAAACTGGCTGCAATTATCGGTACGCCTACAGAGAATCTAACGGCACTAGAATTGGCAGAAACAGACGGTAGAGATAAAGCGGTCTCGCGCAAAGGCGCAGTTGGTCCATTACAGATTACTCCGCGTAATCTTATTATTTTGGTTAATACCTATATTGCTGAAATCAAAGGATTGATTGCACAAGATAAAAAACTTTCTCTAATAGATGCTCATCATTATACTACCATAAGTCAAATAGAAAAACTTATTGGCCCAGCACCGTTCTCCTGGGAAAGGATGTGTAGTGACCCTGATTCCAACCGAACAGTAGGCGCAGTTTCCTTTGCAATGAATTTCAGGCTATTTTATAAATGGAAATTAGTTCCTCTAAAAAGGGTGGCTGGGGATTTGTGCGCCGCTCACCCGGGGAGAAACCGAATTATCCAATATTAGAAGCAACAGTTGCCGCACATAATCTTAGCTGGAGTTATGTCTGGAACGCTTTGAGAAAGTATGGGCCGGTGGAATGGAAGAGGCACCTGCCTAAAGAAACAAGAATACACAATCTAAGATTCCTTAGGACCAAAAGGGCATTAGCAACTGCTGTAAGACAAGCCGGCACTAGTTCACCTGTGCAAAAAGAAGCAGGTTCTCCGGCAGAAAATATATTTAGCGACCAACATCATATCAATATCCATCTTCTGCGTCAGTTTATCAATGGGACCTTTGAGATGTTTCCTGAAGAAATGCGGCGTTCAGTAAGACCAGTATTAAAGGGTAGTGCTGTATTTCTTGCAGACGAAAATGGAAACGTTGATACCCGTATGATTGAAGATATTGATATCGCTTTTGAAGTAGAAGGAAGTAAAATAACCGGAGAAATACGTCAGGATTTTGCCCAGAATTTGCACCGTTTATGTGCAAAAATTTTAGGCGGAGACCAACAATTAAAAACCTGGTCACCTGACCATGAACACGAGTTACCTGAGATTTTTTTTCATGAATTTATAATTAAGGCACCAAACGGCAAGGAACTTAAGGTGAGTATAACTCCTACTGTTTCCGAAAACTTAGTTGGGGATATTATTCAACATGATATATTGCCTATATTAACAGATGGCCCCCTTGATAATTGGGGTTGTTTTCCTGGTTACGATAAAGCAATCAAACGCTATTTATTAGTTTTATATTATCTTGAAGGGATGCGTTTCAGGGTTTTAAGAAAAGATACCAACAGTTAATAGATACTGAATTTAGCCCTCAAGATTTAGAATTAGCGCGAATCAAACTTTACGAAGATATCAAGAATACAGTAGAGACAAACAAATCAGAATATTTTACGAGAGTTACTTCAGCAACTACTGAAACATCTGGTCTACAAGATCCCGCCTCTGTTAGCTCACCGATAGAGCCTCTAAATCCATCTGCACCTATAGAAAAGGGTCAGTTTGCACTCTCGTAAACTGGAGCCCTATTTGAAGTACTTGACTCAAGGGGACCAGGCATATGGGATGTACGTAGATTAGATATTAATTTTTATACCGTTTTAGATAAATCTACATTAAACACGTATATCCGTTTTCCAAGTAATCCTATGCTAAATTTATCCCCGCCTGATCCAGGATTAAGTCCTAAAATCTCACAATCCAGTGATAAAAAATTAGGTGGCATTGACTTCAGAGATCTTCCTATAGTTGCCAAGGCGATAGATAATATAAAGATGGATATAACATCTTCAACTATAAATAAATTAGCCTCGCTTGATCCAAATCAACAGTGGCAGCAGATACAAAGTATGCTCAACTCAAAGATTACACCCCCAGCTCAAAATCTCAAAGAGTTTATTCAGACCGCCTGCCTAAAGGACGCCTTAGATATAAATAAGGTGCTTATATGTCTCTTGGATATCCTAAGACAACAGGAAGAAACCTGCCAGCCCACCGAACCTATTTTAAAAGATATCCTTACTGTACTTGAGATAATAAATTCACCCGAGGAACTAAAAGCAGTGTTGGTAGGAAGTTAGGTGCTATAGTAAATTCATATAGGAGATTTTGTACTGTTACAAATAAAAAACCCGCCTCTTGTGGAGGCGGGTTTTTGCAACTTGGGTTACTTTATGGATTCACCTTAGTCACATTACTGGCCTGTTCACCTTTTGCGCCTTGAGTTACTTCAAACTCTACCTCTTGGCCTTCTTCCAGGCTCTTATAGCCATCACCTTTGAT
>JAMWDE010000129.1 GCA_023818905.1 Candidatus Omnitrophota bacterium
CTCCATCCAAAGAATCAAAATCGATACCCTTTTTAGAAAGACCAAAGGTAGCCACCAGTTTGCTTACGCAATCTGACTTTGCATGTGGTATAGCTACCCCTTGTCCGATTGCGGTAGAACCTAATGTCTCTCTTTCCATAATGGCTTCAATTAACTTATTGCGATAGCCCTTATCAATCTCTCCTGCATTGATCAACCCATCCACTAACTCTTTGATCACATCTTCTTTTTTTGTGGATTTGATATCACTTATAACTGCCTTTTTTGAAAGAAAGTCCATAATCTTCATAAGCTGTCTCCTTCAGTTAATATATTTTGATTGTCCAAAATCACATCCCAAAGTTCTGGATATACGTTTGAGGTAATGTATGCAACAGAAAAATATCAAATCAACTAAAAGCACCTTTAGGAATAAGACAGATTAGAACAAAGCGGGAGACGGGATTCGAACCCGCGACATTCACGTTGGCAACGTGATGCTCTACCAACTGAGCTACTCCCGCATATTCAACTACATTTTTAAACTAAACACTATACCTCTCAGAAATTTATTATGGGCGGAAGAGGAGTTGCACCTCCAAGGCATTACTGCCACAAGGTCCTAAGCCTTGCGCGTCTGCTAATTCCGCCATCCGCCCAATAAGTTTGGGTTATCTCAAATTGGCTAAGGCCCGTATAAATCTAAACCAATGAGCCACGGAGGACTCGAACCTCCCACACCCACCTTAAAAGGGTGGTGCTCTGCCTGATGAGCTAGTGGCCCATAATGGTCAACAACCGAAGCTACAGTCAACAGTTAAAATATCATCTGTAAACCATAGACTATAGCGCTTACCGGTTAACTAAAATTCTAAAATCTCCTTTTCTTTATTTTTGAGGAGTTCGTCTATCTTAGCGATATACTTATCAACCAACTTCTGAAGTTCATCTATGCCACGGAATTTATCATCTTCGGGAATAACCTTATCTTTTTCTAATCTTTCCAGAACCTCCTTTGCCTCCCTACGGATAGTGCGTAACGATATCCTACCCTCCTCTGCCATCTTATGCACTACCTTTACCAATTCTTGACGTCTCTCCTTAGATAAAGGCGGAACAGATAACCTAATCACCTTGCCATCATTAGAAGGATTTATCCCTAAATTAGATTTTAAAATCGCTTTTTCTATTTCAGGGATCACAGAAGGATCCCAAGGCTGTATTACAATAAGATGTGCATCGGGAACAAAGATAGAAGCCAACTGTTTAAGCAGGGTAGGGGTTCCATAATAATCTATATGCATACCCTCCACTAAACTAGGACTGGCCCTACCTGTCCTTATCTCAGAGAATTCTCGCACCATTGCCTCGGTTGCCTTCTTCATCTTTTCCTCAGAATTAGATAAGACCTCTTTTACTGTCACATCAAACCTCCTATTATCTATTCTACGATTGTGCCAACCTTATGCCCCAATACAATACGCTTGATATTACCTTCCTTGTTGAGATTAAACACAATAATCTTCAATCCTGCCTCCATACACAGAGAAACAGCGGTAGCATCCATCACCTTCAGCCCTTTTTTTAATACATCTATATATCTTAATCTATCAAATCTCTTGGCATGCTTAACTTTCAAGGGGTCTTCAGAATATATCCCATCTACCTTAGTAGCCTTAAGCATTGCATCGGCATTTATCTCCATCGCCCTTAAGGCAGCAGCGGTATCGGTAGTAAAGTAAGGATTACCAGTACCTGCTACAAATATAACTATCCTACCTTTTTCTAAATGTCTAATTGCCCTTCTCCTTATGTATGGTTCAGCTATCTTCTGCATCTCTATAGCGCTCATAACCCTTGTGGGTAGCCCCATCTTTTCTAACGCATCCTGTAAGGCCAAGCCATTGATAACAGTAGCAAGCATTCCCATATAATCAGCCACAGTCCTATCCATATCTAATCCTAAAGAAGCGGTATTCTCTTGGCCACGAAAGATGTTGCCTCCTCCTAAAACAACCGCCACATCTACACCTAATTCCTTTAACTCCTTTATCTGCTTGCCTAAAGAAAGCAATATTGAATGGTCGATACCATGAGAACCCTTACCCTGCAATGCCTCTCCGCTCAGTTTTAGAACTATGCGTTTATATATCGGCTTAGACATCACTCTCCTATTTTATAACGCACAAATCTGCGGATAACTATGTTCTCTGAAAACTTTGCCACAATATTAGCAAAATAATCCTTGACCAGCTGATTGGGGTCTTTTATAAAAGGTTGCTCCAACAGACAGTTCTGCCTATAGAATTCTTCCTTATCTGATTGGTTCTCTAAGAGTTCTGCTGGCACATCCTCTCTCTTTATATAAAGAGGATTGCATGCTGCTATCTGCATAGCCAAATCTTTGGTGAACTGGCAGAATTCACTATTGCGACTTACAAAGTCTGTCTCGCAGTCCACCTCCAACAATACACCAATCTTATTATCAAAATGCACATATGCCTCAATCCTTCCTTCTCTAGCAACCTGCTTCTCTCTTTTAGATACAAGCTCTAAGCCAAGTTTTCTTAAGAGAGATATTGCCTTATTCATATCTCCACCGGATTCTTGAAGTGCTTTCTTACAGTCAGAGATGCTGGCAGAGGTCATATTCCTTAACTCTTTAATCATATCTGTAGTTACCTTCATATTTATCTACCCTTTCTTTAATAGAAACTAACCTTTTTTTGTAGGACGTTGCATACGTAAACGAGCAGCCTTCTTTGTGGGCCTTGTCTCTTCTTCAGACAATTGCTTATCCTCTATCATCTCTTCTATCTCTTTTATCTTTAATTCCTCTGTTTCTTCCAGTTCTACCTCACTTTCGGGAGTCAATGGAGTTATGCCTGTCATTACGCTTGCCCTTTCCTCTTCTGTTTTTATAGTTACTCCCTCTTGAGAAAGATAAGACAGAAATCTTTTTCTGCCTTCAATGATACTATCTGCAATAAAACTGGAAATCATACGTATGGACTTCGTGGCATCGTCATTACCCGGAATGGGATAATCAATGAGGTCGGGGTCGCTATTTGTATCTACAATTCCTATAATAGGAATCGAGAGTCTTCGGGCCTCTCTAACCGCAGTATCCTCTTTTTTAGTATCCACAACAAAAATTGCTCTGGGTAGATGTTCCATATTCACAATCCCTCCGAAATTCTTTTGCAATTTAGCAGATTCTTTTTCTAAACGGGCTACCTCTTTTTTGGTAAGTTTCTCAAACGTGCCGTCCTGCCTCATCCTCTCTATATCTTTTAAACGTTCTATGCTCTTCTTTATAGTGGAAAAATTGGTCAACAAACCTCCTAACCAGCGTTGGGTTACGTAGTACATACCACACCGCGTAGCCTCTTGCTGAATAACCTCCTGAGACTGTTTTTTTGTTCCCACAAAAAGCACTGTTTCGCCCTTGGAGGTTATATCTAACAAAAAATCCCTTGTCTTGTTAAGACACTCTTCAGTTTTTTTCAAATCGATAATGTAAATACCGCTCCTTTGGCCAAAGATATACCTTCTCATCTTAGGATTCCAACGCGAGGTCCGATGACCAAAATGCACTCCTGCTTCTAATAGTTGTTTGATTAATTCTGTAGGCAAATCTTCCTCCCCCCTTCATTATAAAATAATCTTAAAGTATATCATAGATTTATGATAATGCAAATATTTTATTTTTGCTTGTTGTTGTTGCAACATAAAAATGTCATCTTTTTTGCAAAATAGAAATGTCACCTTTTAAGAATTCTTTTAAAGAATTTTCTTTTTGGTTTTTAAAGCTCCCTATCTTTTTAAATCTTAGCTTTCTTCC
>JAMWDE010000130.1 GCA_023818905.1 Candidatus Omnitrophota bacterium
AACCTGCCTTGGATTTATTCTCGATCCAAGCATCAATCTTGTCTCTCTTAAATCGCCACTGACCTATAAGTTTAACTGCAGGGATACGATGATGCCTAAGCCATTCGTAGATGGTTCTCTTGCTTACCTTAAGGTAGCGGGATAAATCCTCTATTGTCATCAAGGTATTATTAGCAACCATAATATCTAGCTTCTCTCTGGACTTTATTATAAGAAGAAATGTAGATTTGTCAAGGAAAATATTTACATTTATTGACATTATTTTACATAAAATTTTATAATAATGCCAAAATATGTAAATAAATGCATTTTATACTAAAGTAAAAAGGGGATTTATCTTTTAAGAACCTCTTTGAATCTTTTGGTTAAGGCGGGTACAACCTGAAACAGATCATCCACAATGCCATAGGTGGCTACTTTAAAGATAGGGGCTTCAGGGTCTTTATTGATGGCAACAATAATCTTTGAAGATTGCATCCCTACTAAATGTTGAATTTGTCCTGATATACCGCAAGCAATATATATTTTAGGAGCCACGGTTCTGCCGGTCTGGCCTACTTGATGAGAATACGGCATCCATCCAGAATCCACTGCTGCACGTGAAGCACCTACTGCTGCACCAAGTACACTGGCCAATTCTTCTAAAAGCTTAAAGTTCTCTTTATCCCCCATGCCTCTTCCACCGGAAACAATAATATCTGCTTCGGCAAGATTTACTAAAGACTCTATCTCCTCTACAAAATCTATACGTTTTGTACGGGAAAGATAAAACTTCTCCTCAAAATCCTCTCTGATGACTCTACCTTTGCGATTGGTATCGGGTTGAAGTGGCTGCATAACTTTATGCCTCACCGTAGCCATCTGAGGACGGTGCTTAGGGGTAATGATGGTTGCCATAATATTTCCGCCAAATGCCGGACGTGTCTGTAAGAGAATCCTTTTCTCTGGCTCTATATCTAAACCAGTACAATCAGCGGTAAGACCTGTATTTATCTTTACCGCTACCCTAGATATCAATGACCTACCTATAGCAGTCGCTCCACATAGAAAAATCTCCGGTTTATATTTTTGTATTAGTTTTACCAATATGTTGGTATAAGGTTCATCTTGAAAGTGTAATAGCAAAGGGGATTCTACAAGATAGATATTATCTGCACCGCGCCAGATGAGTTCGTCTAATTGCCCATCCATATTGTAACCTATAAGGACACCGCTGAGCTGGCAATCTAATTTGTCTGCTAATTCTCTGCCTTTACCAAGGAGCTCAAAAGAAACAGGTTGAATCTTGGATCTTTTCTGTTCAATAAACACCCAAACTCCTCTATATTCATCTAGTTCTAGTGTTGTACCAACGGCAGGTTTTTCTATAATTATCGCCTTAAACTTACAGGCATCCTGACAGGCGCCACAGAGATTACATTTATCTAAATCAATGACTGCTTTTTTGTCTGATATCCTTATTGCATCAAAAGGACAAACATTAAGGCATAATTTACAGCCTGTACATTTCTCGATAATAACCTGTATAGACATAATTTTAAGTCAACTCTTCTCTTAACAAATCTACTAACTGATTAACTACCTCTTGAGCTTCTCCCCTCAATATCTTTCCTCCTTTTCTAGAAGGAGGACTAAATATCTTTATTACCTGGGTGGGAGAACCATATAGACCGACCTTCTGCGGGTCTAAATTCAACTCTTTTTGTGACCAGAGTAAAATCTTTGCCTGCTTTGCGCGCATCATACCCTTAAACGAAGGAAGTCTTGGTTCGTTAATTTCCTTCACTACCGTTAACAGGACAGGTAGCGGAGATTCGATAATCTCATATCCTTCCTCTAACATCCTCTCAACACGGATAGAATTATCATGTATATCTTCTATCTTCTTGACATAGGTAACCTGTGGAATATCTAAATGCGCTGATATCCCTGGACCGACCTGAGCAGTATCTCCATCGGAAGCCTGTTTACCACAAAGAATCAAATCAAAATTTCCCATCTTCTTAATAGCAGAGGCTAATACATAGCTCGTCACCCACGTATCGCTACCAGCAAAAGCACGGTCAGAAATCAATATCGCCTCATCTATACCCATAGATAAGGCCTCTCTGAGAGCAGATTCTGCCTGAGGCGGCCCCATTGTTATGACTGTGGTCTTAGCACCTAATTTTTCTTTTAAACGTACTGCCTCCTCAATAGCATACATATCAAAAGGATTTATAATGGATTTTACCCCCTCGCGGATAAGGGTATTAGTCTGAGGATTAATTTTTACCTCAGTAGTCTCAGGGACCTGTTTTATACAGACGATGATATTCATATCTATATGGGATAAGAATTTATTTTACCATTTCTTTGATTAACTGTAATGCGATGATATTGCGCTGTATCTGATTTGTTCCTTCGTAAATCTGAGTAATCTTAGCATCACGCATATACTTCTCTATAGGATAATCCCTCATGTAACCGTAACCACCAAAAATTTGCACAGCATCGATAGTCACCCGCATAGCAGTATCCGAAGCAAATAGTTTTGCCATAGCCGAATCTTTGGCTACATCTTTATATCCGGCATCAATCATTCTGGCAACAGAATAAACTAAGCTACGCGCCGCTTCTATCTGAGTAGCCATATCAGCCAGCATCCACTGTATACCCTGAAAACTTGAAATAGATTTTCCAAATTGCTGTCTCTCTTTAGCATACTTTATTGCTAAATCTAAAGCTCCTTGCGCAATACCCACTGCCTGGGCAGCTACCCCAGGCCTGGACATATCAAAGGTCTTCATCGTAATAATGAATCCCATCCCTTCCTTACTTAACATATTCTCTGCGGGAACTCTGCACTCATCAAATATAAGCTCGCGGGTAGAGGAAGCACGAATACCTAACTTATCCTCCTTTTTACCAAAACTAAAACCTCTTGTCCCTTTTTCTACAATAAAAGCAGATGCTCCCCGTGCTCCCTTTGTTTTATCGGTTATAGCAACAATTACATAAATATCTGCCTCTCCGCCATTGGTAATGAAATGTTTTGTACCATTTAAAACATAATAATTTGACTCTCTTCTAGCAGTAGTCTTAATGGCCGAGGCATCTGAACCAGCCTCTGGCTCTGTCAAACCAAAGGCAGCCAGTTTCTTACCTGCTGCTAAATCAGGAAGATACCTCCTCTTCTGCTGCTCATTGCCAAAAAGTATAATGGGAAATGTCCCTAAGGCAGAGGCAGCATAACAGACGGCAATTCCACCGCAAGCGCGTGATAGCTCCTCCGTTACAATACACAAATCTAAAACCCCTCCGCTTGTACCACCGTACTCTTGAGGTATGAATATACCAAAGAGGTCTGATTGCGCCAGAATATTCATAATCTCCCAAGGGAACTCTTCGTTTGCATCATACTTTGCTGCTACCGGCCTAATCCTTTCCTCTGCAATCTTACGGGATAATTCCTGCAGCATCTTCTGTTCATCACTTAATAAATATTCCATTATCTAATCCTCCTAGTTATAGATACGCCATTATAATTTCTTCATCATAGCAACTTCTCGACAGTTAGGAAATTTGGGACAATTGATACACTCAGCCCAGATCTTGTGAGGCAGGCTTGAATGTTTAATCTTTTTAAATCCGAATTTTTTAAAATAATCTGGCTTATAGGTAAGTACAAATACCCTCTTTGCCCCTAAATCTATAGCTTCTTTTATACAGGCATTAACAAGCTGAAAGCCTATTCCTCTTTTCTGTTTATCTTTTTTAACAGCTAA
>JAMWDE010000131.1 GCA_023818905.1 Candidatus Omnitrophota bacterium
GTATCTATCCGCATCCAGGCGATATCATCGCCCAAGGTCCAAATCCTATATCCCTTTTTTCTTAACCCCTCGGGAACTACCAGCATTGCTAGATTAGTTTTGCCACAAGCACTAGGGAAGGCTGCGGCAATATATTGAATTTGACCATTGGGCCTCTCTACTCCCATAATCAGCATATGCTCTGCTAACCAACCTTCCCTTCTTCCTATATAACTGGCGATACGTAGAGACAGACACTTTTTACCCAAAAGCACATTTCCACCATAACCAGAACCTACACTCCATATATTATTGTCTTGAGGAAAATGTAATATCAATCTCTTATTTATGTCTAATTGTGCTTTAGAGTGAAGACACTTGGTAAAATTATCCTCTTTTTCTAACTGTCTTAACACTGCTTCACCAACCCTAGTCATAATCAGCATATTTAAAACAACATACCTGGAATCAGTCAACTCTACACCAATCTTACTAAAAGGAGAACCTATTGGCCCCATAGAAAAAGGAATAACATACATTGTTCTGCCCTGCATAGCTCCTTTAAAAATAGCCTTTGCTCTCTTATAGGCAACAGACGGAGACATCCAGTTATTGGTCGGACCAGCATCGCGCTTTCTTTTTGTACAGATAAAAGTGAGATGCTCTGTGCGAGCTACGTCGTCTATGGCAGTGCGGTGTAATAAACATCCAGGCAGTATCTGTTGATTCAAAGGAATAAGTTCTCCGGTAGCAATTGCCTCCTCTTCCAGTTGCTTCTTCTGAGTCTCAGAGCCATCTATCCAGACAATATCATCTGGTTGGCAAAGACGCGCCATACTCTCAACCCAGGAAATCAATTTTTTGTTGTGGGTAGGATAGCTTTTCATAGATTTCTCAAGTAATTATAGGCTGAATGTACAGCAGTCGCTGCCTCTCCACAGGCAGTAATCACCTGATAAAAACCTTTCTTACAACAATCTCCACAGGCAAATATACCTTGCCCAGAAGTCCTCATATCTTGGTCAACAATTATAAAACCCGATTCATCCATCTGCAACAAATTTTTTACAAAATCGGTATTGGGCTTGATACCCACAAAGATAAATACACCCTGACAAGACAGCTGGTTGATAGAATTTGACTTTAGGTTCTTTAGGCTTACCGCCTCTACCTTATCTTGGCCCAATATTGACTCAATTTGACTTTCTAATAAAAAAGATATCTTTTGATTATCCTGAGCCCTTTCCTGTAATATCTTGGAAGCACGCAACTCTGAGCGACGATGGATAATATAGACCTTGCGTGCATAACTACTCAAAAACATAGCCTCTTCAACTGCCCTATCACCTCCTCCTACTACTATTACCTCTTTATCTTTAAATAAAGGTCCGTCGCAGATTGCACAGTATGATACTCCTCTGCCTATAAACCTATCCTCACCTTCTACTCCTAATTTTTTAGAGGTAGCGCCTGTAGCAATAACGATGCTTCTAGTCTGATAATCTTTTTTATCACTAGTCTTAATACCATAAATATAACTGCCTATTTTAGAGATCTCTTTGGCCTCTGTATATTCTATACTCACGCCCAGCTCTTCTATCTGTTTTATAAGTCTATCTATAAGCTCTCCTGTAAATACCCCACCTGGAAACCCGGGAAAATTCTCAATCTTGGAAGAAAGTATTATCTGGCCACCAACAGTTAGTTTCTCTAATATCAAGGTATTAAGCCGATATCTGCCAGCGTATAACCCAGCGGTTAAACCTGCTGGTCCGGCACCAATAATAATCAAATCATAAACCATATCTTTCTTGTTATGCATAAGTTTTTATTCTATTGTATACCTCTTCTGCCTTATATGAACTTCTTACTAATGGTCCGGATAAAACTGCCTTAAAGCCTAAACTGTATCCCATCTGTTCATAACTCTTAAACCTATCTATGCTAATAAATTCTCTTATGGGATAGTGATTCTGGCTAGGTGGGAGATATTGGCCCAAAGTTAAGATATCACAACCTGAATATCTTAAATCCTGCATTGTCTCTTTTAAGTCTTCGTCTGTCTCTCCTAAACCCAGCATAAGCGAAGATTTAGTTATTATGTCTTTTTTGTATTTCTTTATTCTCTTTAATAAGTCTAAAGACAACTGATAAGACGCCTGTGGCTTCAAATATTTATGAATCCTCTTTACAGTATCAAGATTGTGCGCTATTACAGAAGGCCGGGTATCCAGAATCATCTTTAAACTATTAACATCGCCTGAAAAATCAGGAATCAATATCTCTGCCCCTATATCTCTGTCTAAACTATAAATAGCTTCTAAGGTTTTGGCAAACTGTCCTGCTCCTCTATCTGATAAATCATCTCTGGTGACTGAGGTGATTATCACATATTTTAGACCCAGCAATCTAACTATGTGGGCAATCCTATGAGGCTCTTCTTTATCTAATGCCAAAACCTTGCCCCTTGATTTACTAATTGCACAGAATCGGCAACTCCTGGTGCAGATATCCCCTAGAATCAGGAAGGTTAAGGTGTTATTCTTAAAACACCACCCCAGATTAGGACACCTTGCCTTTTGACAGACGGTATTTAGGTTATATTCAGAAACAAAACGCATCCTCTCTAATGCGGCATGCTGAGGGATTTCTTGAAGGAACCAATTAGGTAGTCTATTTATCATCGGTGTGTTCTTATAAAATTACGGATGGAGCGATCATAGGTCTTCTCTATCTCTGGAGAAAAAAAACATGCGGGTAGCTGACCATTGCTACGGTGGTAAGTAATGCATTCACAACAGATACCCTTTCTGGAGCATGGTTCATAACTACAATTACAGTTGGCAAGATTATTTCTCTGATTGATGCATTCTTTCAAAATACACCTTCCTTCTTCTGGTTATTATAGGATATTACTTCTTTAGTTTCGGCTTTGGCTTTAGCTTTATTTTTTATTTCTTCTATTTTTTTCTTCAAGCTTAATCTTTCAAAAAATGAGGCGTAGTCCACAATTAATATGCCTCTTAGATGGTCTATCTCATGCTGAAACACGCAGGCAAGCAGGTCTTCAGCTTCAATCTCTAAGGGTTTGCCGTATTCATCCTGTGCCATCAAAAAAATCTTCTTTGCCCGTTTTACATTAATGGTTATGCCGGGGATACTCAAGCAACCCTCTGGGATTATCTGCTTACCCTGTCTTTTGATGATACGTGGATTTATCAACTTATAAAGACCTTCACCTATATCTACTACTATCATCTGCTCATCGATACCTACCTGAGGAGCTGCCAAGCCAACACCAGAGCGTTTATACATCAATTCCGCCATCTGACTTAATATGGCGCGGTGCTGCGCAGTAATATCTAAAATCCGATGTGCCTTTTTTCTTAATCCAGGGTCTCCCAGCAATCTAATCTTTAATTCTGTTTTTTGCATCTACCTTTACCATTTTTGGTTTAAAGAACCTTGCCTCTCTATCATCAATTGCCACATAAGAAAGGATGATTATCTCATCGCCCACACAACCACTTCTGGCTGCTGGGCCATTTAGACAGATAACCCCCGAGTCCGGTTTTCCTTCAATAGCATAGGTCTCTATACGCTGACCATTATTAATATTTAACACCTCTACCTTCTCGCCAGGTAAAATATCTGCTTTTTGCATAAGATTTGCATCTATGGTGATGCTGC